>NZ_JBGLYQ010000009.1:0-177872 GCF_047304105.1 Duganella sp. Dugasp56 | reverse complement strand
CCCCCGGGCGCGGTTTGGGCCGGTGGCGCTAATCGCTTTTACGGGGTGTAAAATTTTGTAAAAAAAAAACACCCGCGCCGGGCGCCCCCCCCCACCCCCGGGGGCCCAGGAGAGTGGGGGGGGCGGCTTATTCCTGGCGCAGCCACACTTGCGAGCGGCCCAGCATCGGCACGCCGATGTAGCCGCGCACGCTGAGTTTCTTGCCGCCGTCGGTCAGGTGCATCTTGCTGCGGTAGACCTTGCCGTTGTCGGGGTCGAGGATTTCGCCGCCGGCGTATTCGTCGCCATCCTTCTTCAGGCCGTTCATGATGACCATGCCGACGATGGGCTGGTTCTTGCGCGCGTCGTCACACTTCTCGCACTTGGGATTCTGGTCTTCGCCGGGGGCGCGGAACAGCTGTTCGATCTTGCCTTGCAGAACGCCGTTGCCTTCGGTGATGCGGATCAGCGCCTTCGGCTTGCCGCTGACGTCGTCGATGTTTTTCCACAGGCCGACAGGCGAGCTGTCGTCGGCAAAGGCCGGGGCGATGGATAGTGCCGCAGTGATGATCAGTGCGAGGAATTTCATGAGGGGTCTCCGGGTTTGTTTTTGGTTTGGACTTTCATTATACGAACTGGCGGACGCGTGAGCGCAGCCGCCTGATCGATTAGAGTCCGCCGTCGAAAATGGCCTGGTTGGCGAAGTCTGTCTTGGTCAGCGGCTCGTGAGTTGCCAGCAGCGAGGCCATCGTGCGCTGCATGTGGCGCAGCAGCGCCGGATGGTGGGCGTCGCGCGGGTGCAGGCTGAACCGCACCAGCTGCGCCGGCGCCTGACGCGTCGCTGCCGACACCGCGATGCGCGACAGGAGCCGGCCGGCGGCGTTGCGGGTCGAGTACATCAGGCTGGTCGCAGGCAGCGACATAGGCCGCTCGCGCAGCAGATGAAAATGCCGCAGCGTGGTGGTGTAGAGCAAGCCGCTGTCGCGCAGCGCGGCCCAGGCGCCGTCGCTCAGCAGCCAGGCCGGCGCCACGAAGCCATGCAGCGGCCAGCGGCGCCGGGAAAAATAGGCCATGCCCAGCGCCAGCCGGCGCTGTGCCTGCTGCGTGCTCAGCGCCGCGAACTCGCCTTCGCCTTGCGTGAACAGGTGCCGCCAATACGCCTCGGACAGGTTGCGCGGCGGCGGGCCCCGGTCCAGGTGGGTGTACCCATGCAGCGCCAGTTCATGGCCCTGCGCCAGCACCTGCTCGATGGCCGTCTCGTATTCCCGCGCGCCGCACAGCGGGTCGCTGCGCCGGCCGTGATAGCACGGCACCACCAGCCAGGTCAGCGGAATATCCGCCACCGCGCGCAACGCCTGCCACAGGCGCAGGCAGTCTGGCCACGTGGCTGGCGCCACGTCATGGATCGACACGCACAACGCGTGCCGGATGGGCTGCTCAGCGGCCGACACTGGCGCTGCCCGGCTCGCGCAGGGCATGGTAGTGGTCCAGCAGATGCGGCAGCACCCGGTTCCAGTCGTAGTGCGTGCACGCCGTGCGGCGGGCGCGCTCGCCCATGCCGGCCAGGTCCCCGGCGTACAGCGCGTCGATGCCTTCCGCCAGGCTGCTCGCGCTGTTCGGCTTGACCACCACGCCGGTCCCCGGAGCGACCAGTTCCCCGATGCCGCCGGCGCTGGTGACCACGGCCGGCAGGCCACAGGCCATCGCCTCGAGCACGATCAGGCCGAAGGTCTCGCTGTCGCCGGCATGCACCAGCGCGTCGCAGCCTGCCAGCAGCCGCGCCAGCGCCCGCGGGTTGGTCTGGAACGGCAGCACCGACACCGGCCCGCTGCGGCGCGGCGCGCGTCCGCCGACCATCAGCAAATGGTAGGGCGCGCCGAGTCGCCTGACGGCGGCATCCAGCAGGTCGAGCTTTTTGGTACTGTTGAAGCGGCCGGCGTACACCAGCAGCCGGGCCGACGCCGGCAACCCGAGGTCGGCGCGCAGGTTGCCGTGCGCGCGTTGCGGATGGAAGATCACGGTGTCGATGCCCAGCGGCTGCTGGTGCGCATGCAGGCCGAGCGTGGCCAGGCGCCGCACCATGGCCGCGCTGGGCGCCAGCAGCAGGTCGCAATGGCGGTACAGCCGGCGCACGTATTGCTGCGCCATCCGCCCGGCGGCGCTGCCAAAGCGCTTGCGCACCAGTTGCGGCAGGTCCGAATGATAGAAGCCGACCAGCGGCACGCCGAGCCGCCGCGCCGCGTGCACCGCGGCCCAGCCGCAGGGACCTGCGTCGCCGGTTTCGATCAGGTCCGGCTGCAGCCGCAGCAACACCCGCGTGACCGCTTCCGCCGAGCGCGGCATGCGGTAGCCGTGCAAGCCGGGCAGCGCGATGCCGGGAAGCGCCACCGTGTGCGGCGGGCCGGCCTGGGCGACCGCGCCGGCGTGCGGCGGCAGGTTGGGGCTGGCAATGGTATGGCGCATGTCCGCCCGGCCCGCCAGCCAGCGCGCCTTGGCGTCGAGGTAGGTGGTGATGCCGCCGCCGCCACCGCCATAGAACATCGTCACGTCGACCACATGCATATCTGCCTCGGATAGAGTCGTGCTGAGAGGATGATATGTCAGCAAACGCCTGGCGGCGCAGCGGCACGCGGCCAAAAGCGGCGCTCCTACAGCATGCGGCGCCGCCATCCTACATCGCCGAAATTACACTTATTGTCTAAAATAAGATAATATGTGCAAATGAAAAAGACAGCCGAACAGAAAAATCTGCTGGAACAGATGAAGCAGGTCGCCGATGGACTGGGCCAGACGCTGGCGCCGTTCTGCGAAGTGGTGCTGCATGACCTGCTCGATCCCAAGCACACGATACTGGCGATCCACAACAATATGTCCGGGCGCAGCATCGGCGCGCCGGCCACCAAGCTGGGGCTGGCGCGCATCGCCGATCCCGAATTCGCGCAGGTGATCGCCAACTATCCGAACACCTTTCCCGACGGCCGGCTGGCGAAAAGCACGTCGGTCGGCATCAAGGACAGCGAGGGCCGCTACATCGCCGCGCTGTGCATGAATGTGGACCTGACCGTGTTCCGCAGCCTGAACACCTTGCTGACGCAATTCAGCAGCGTCAACGCGGAAGCGGCCGTCAGCGAGACGATGGAGCCGACCGGCGCCGACGCCATCCGCATCCGCATTGACCAGTTCGCGGCGCGCCTGGGCTCGACGCCGCGCGCGCTGAAGGCCGACGAGCGCAAGGCCTTGATGCGCGAACTGAAAGACGCCGGCCTGAGCGACGTGCGGCGCGCGATGGAGATCGTGGCCGCCTACCTCAACGTATCCCGCGCGACCGTCTACAACGACGCGCGCTAATTCATCCATAGGAGCATCATGAGCGAATTGAAACTGCCAACTTACGCCGATGTGGTCGCCGCGTCGGAACGCATCGCCGGCCACGCGCACCGCACGCCGGTGGCCACCTCGCGCACCGCCAACGAGGAACTGGGCGCCGAAGTGTTCTTCAAGTGCGAGAACCTGCAGCGCATGGGAGCGTTCAAATTCCGCGGCGGCTACAACGCGCTGGCGAAGTTCGACGCGGCGCAGCGCAAGGCCGGCGTGGTGGCCTTCTCGTCGGGCAATCACGCGCAGGCGATCGCGCTGTCGGCCAGGCTGATGGGCATTCCGGCCACCATCGTCATGCCGCTCGATGCGCCGGCGTCGAAGATCGCCGCCACGCGCGGCTACGGCGCGCAAGTGGTGACCTACGACCGCTACACCGAGGACCGCGAACAGATCGGCCGCGACCTGGCGCAGAAGCATGGTCTGACCCTGATCCCGCCGTACGACCATCCGGACGTGATCGCGGGGCAGGGCACGGCGGCCAAGGAATTGCTGGAGGAAGTCGGGCACCTGGATGCGCTGTTCGTTTGCCTGGGCGGCGGCGGCCTGCTGAGCGGCTCGGCGTTGGCGACGCGGGCGATTTCGCCGTCGACCAAAATCTACGGCGTGGAGCCGGAAGCGGGCAACGACGGCCAGCAGTCGTTCCGCAGCGGCAGCATCGTGCATATCGACACGCCGAAGACCATCGCCGACGGCGCGCAGACTCAGCACCTGGGCAACCTGACCTTCCCGATCATCCAGCGCGACGTGGACGATATCCTGACGGTGAGCGACGAGCAGCTGCGCGCCGAGATGCGCTTCTTCGCGGCGCGCATGAAGATGGTGGTGGAGCCGACCGGTTGCCTGGGCTTCGCCGCCGCGCGGGCGATGAAGGACAAGTTGCAAGGCAAGCGGATCGGCGTGATCATCAGCGGCGGCAACGTCGACATCGAACGCTACGCCGCGCTGCTGGCAGAATAATCACGCATACTTCTTCAACTTGAAGTCGCGCAGCACTTCGTGCGCGGCGTTGTGCCCCGGCGCTCCGGTCACGCCGCCGCCGGGATGGGTGCCGGCGCCGCAGGTGTACAGTCCGGCGATCGGGCCGCGATAGTCCGCATGGCCCAGCATCGGCCGCGCAGAGAACAGCTGGTCCAGCCCCAGCGCGCCGTGGAAGATGTCGCCGCCGACCAGCCCGAAGGTGCGCTCCAGGTCGAGCGGACTCATGATCTGACGGCCCAGCACCGAGCCCTTGAAATTGGGGGCGTAGGTGTTGACGGTGTCTATCATCAGGTCGGCGACGGTGTCGCGGTGGTCGTCCCAGCTGGCGCCGTCGGGCAACTGCGGCGCGACGTGCTGGCAGAACAGGCTGGCGACATGCTGGCCGGACGGCGCCAGCGTCGGATCCAGCGTGGAAGGGATCAGCACTTCGACGATAGGCTTGCGCGCCCAGCCGAGCGCGCGGGCGTCATGGTAGGCGCGCTCCATGTAGCCGAGGCTGGGCGCGATGATGATGCCGCTGCCGTGATGCTCGGCCATCGTCTTGCCGGGCAGGCAGCTGAAGTCCGGCAGCTCCGACAGCGCGACGTTCATGCGGAAGGTGCCCGAGCCGCAGCGCCAGCCCTCCATGCGGCGCAGGAAATCGCCAGGCAGGGCGGCCGCGTCGACCAGCGTCGTGTACAGCAGGCGCGGATTAAGGTTGGACACTACCACCCGCGCATCGAGCCGCTCGCCTTTCGAGGTGACGACGCCGACCGCGCGGCCCTTATCCAGCAGCACCTCCCGCACGCCGCAGCCGGTGCGGATCTCGACCCCGAGCGCCTCGGCCGACCTGGCCATCGCCTGCGTGATGGCGCCCATGCCGCCGATGGCATGGCCCCAGGCGCCTTTTTTCCCGTTCACCTCGCCGAACACATGATGCAGCAGCACATAGGCGGAGCCCGGCGTGTACGGACTGGCGTAGTTGCCGACGATGCTGTCGAAGCCGTAGGCGGCCTTGATCGGCGCGCTTTCGAACCAGCCGTCCAGGTAGTCGCCGGCCGATTTGGTGAACAGGTCGAGCAGTTCGCGCTGGGTGGCGAGTGGCAGCTTGCGCATGCGGTTGCCCAGGCTGCCGGCCTTGATCAGTTCGGGCAGGGCGCTGAGCCAGTTGCCCTGGACCAGGTTGGGCGGCGTCTGCAGCACCGTGTCGCGCAGCAGTTCGGCCGCGGCCTCCAGATGTTCGCCATACGCTTGCAGCCGGTCGGCGTCGCGTCGGGAGAATTTCGCCACTTCGGCGGCGGTCTTGCCGGGGCCGATCTTCAGGTAGCGGCCGTCATCCAGCGGAAGGAAGTTCGATAGCGGGCGCTCGACGACCTGCAATCCGTGCCTGGCAAGTTCCATGTCGTGGATCACCTTGGGATTGAGCAGCGACACCGTGTACGCGGCCACCGAATTGTGAAATCCCGGGTGGAATTCCTCGGTCACCGCCGCGCCGCCGACCACGGGGCGCCGCTCCAGCACGGTGACCTTCAGGCCGGCTTTTGCCAGATAGTGAGCACATACAAGGCCGTTGTGGCCGCCGCCGATAATGATCACGTCGCGCATCAAATCTCTCCAAAAACACAGGGATTCCATTGTGCGGACGGCGTCGGCAAATTGCATTGCACAGGCAGACGAATTGCATGAAAATACTGAGCAAAATGACGAAGGTATCGGCAAAAGGAAAAAATGGACGACATCGATCAGCAACTGCTGGCGCTATTGCGCGAAAACGCGCGCGCCGCGACGACCGAGCTGGCACGCAAGCTGGGGCTGTCGCGCACGACGGTGCAAAGCCGCATCGACCGCCTGCAGCGTTCAGGTGTTGTAATCGGTTATACGGTGCGCACCAGCGCGGACTATCAGGCGGGACTGGTGCGCGCGCTGGTGATGATCACGGCCACGCCGAAACTGACGCCCGGCATTGAAAGCGCCCTGCGCCGGATTGCCCATGTGCGCACGCTGCATTCGGTGAACGGGATCTACGATTTCATCGCCGGCGTTGAAGCCGGTTCGGTGGAGGAGCTGGATGGCGTGGTCGACCGGATCGGCGCGCTGGATGGGGTGGAGCGGACCACGACGTCGATCCTGATGACGACCCGCATCGACCGCTAGCCAAAAAAAAGCCGCGCGGCTTGCACCGGGCGGCTTTTGCTTTGCAGCGGAACTTGTCAGGCGGCTGGCAGCTTGGCGAACTGCTCGCGCATCTTGTCCAGCGTGGCGGAGAAGTTGGCCACGCGTTCCTTCTCCTGCGCCACCACCTCGGCTGGCGCGCGGGCGACGAAGCTTTCGTTCGACAGCTTGCCGTTGGCCTTGTTGATCTCGCCTTCGACGCGGGCGATCTCCTTGGCCAGGCGCTCACGCTCGGCCTTGACGTCGATCTCCACCTTCAGCATCAGCTTGGTCGTGCCGACGATGGACACGGCGGCCGGCGATTCCGGCAGCGCGTCGACGATCTGCACCTCGGCCAGCTTGCCCAGCGACTGGATGTACGGCGCGAACAATTCCATCGCCGCCTTGTCGGCCGCATTGCCCGCCTCGACGATCAGTGGCACACGCAGCGACGGCGCCAGCTGCATTTCGCCGCGCAGGTTGCGGGTGGCGTCGGTCAGCGACTTCAGCTGCTGCATCCAGGCTTCGGCCGATTCATTGATGTTGGCGGTGTTGGCGATCGGGTACGGCTGCGTCATGATCGAGTCGCCCGTCTTGCCGGCCAGCGGCGCGACGGCTTGCCACAGCGCCTCGGTGACGAACGGAATGACCGGATGCGCCAGGCGCAGCACCACCTCCAGCACGCGCAGCAAGGTGTGGCGGGTGGCGCGCTGCTGGCCTTCGGTGCCGCTTTGCACCTGCACCTTGGCCACTTCCAGGTACCAGTCGCAGTACTCGTCCCAGACGAATTTGTAGATGGTCGAGGCGATGTTGTCGAAGCGGTAGTCCTCGAAGCCCTTGGCCACGTCCAGCTCGGCCTTCTGCAGCAGCGAGATGATCCACTTGTCGGCGTTCGACAGGTCCGCCTCATTCGCGGAGCAATCCTTGCCTTCGGTGTTCATCAGCACGAAACGGGTCGCGTTCCACAGCTTGTTGCAGAAGTTGCGATAGCCTTCGGCGCGGCCCAGGTCGAAGTTGATGTTGCGGCCCAGCGAGGCGTACGAGGCCATCGTGAAGCGCACCGCGTCGGTACCGTAGGCGGCGATGCCTTCCGGGAACTCCTTGCGCGTGGCCTTGGCGATCTTCTCGGCTGCTTTCGGATTCATCAGGCCGGTGGTGCGTTTTTCCACCAGCGCGTCGATGCCGATGCCGTCGATCAGGTCGATCGGGTCCAGCGTGTTGCCCTTGGACTTGGACATCTTCTGGCCCTGCGAGTCGCGCACCAGGCCGTGCACGTACACGGTCTTGAACGGCACCTGGCCGGTGAAGTGCGCGGTCATCATGACCATGCGCGCCACCCAGAAGAAGATGATGTCGAAGCCGGTCACCAGCACCGACGACGGCAGGAAGGCCTTGATGTCGGGCGTTTCTTCCGGCCAGCCCAGGGTCGAGAACGGCACCAGCGCGGACGAGAACCAGGTGTCGAGCACGTCGTTGTCGCGGCGCAGCGGGCCGGTGCTGCCCTTGGCGGCCGCTTGCGCGATCGCTTCGGCTTCGGTCTTGGCGACGAAGATGTTGCCGGCGTCGTCGTACCATGCTGGGATCTGGTGGCCCCACCACAGCTGGCGCGAGATGCACCAGTCCTGGATGTTGTTGAGCCACTGGTTGTAGGTGGTGCTCCAGTTTTCCGGCACGAACTTGATCTCGCCGCTGGCGACCTTGTCCAGCGCGGTCTCGGCGATCGACTTGCCCGGGAAGAAAGTGCCTTCCGGCGCCGGCTTGCTCATGGCGACGAACCACTGGTCGGTCAGCATCGGCTCGATGACCACGCCCGTGCGGTCGCCGCGCGGCACCATCAGCTTGTGCGGCTTGACCTGTTCCAGCAGGCCTTGCGCTTCCAGGTCGGCGACGATCTGCTTGCGCGCAACGAAGCGGTCCATGCCGCGATAGGCTGCCGGCGCGTCGTCGGCGATCTTGGCGTCCAGGGTCAGGATAGACGGCATCGCCAGGTTGTGGCGCTGGCCGACGGCGTAGTCGTTGAAGTCGTGCGCAGGGGTGATCTTGACGCAGCCGGTGCCGAACTCCTTGTCGACATACGAGTCGGCGATGATCGGGATTTCGCGGTCCGACAGCGGCAGCTTCAGCATCTTGCCGACCAGCGGCAGATAGCGCTCGTCGGTCGGATCGACCGCCACGGCGACGTCGCCCAGCATCGTCTCGGGACGGGTGGTGGCCACGGTCAGCGAACCGCTGCCGTCGGCCAGCGGGTACTTGATGTACCACATCGAGCCGTCTTCCTCTTCCGACACCACTTCCAGGTCGGAGACGGCGGTGCCCAGCACCGGGTCCCAGTTGACCAGGCGCTTGCCGCGGTAGATCAGGCCCTGCTCGTGCAGGCGGACGAAGACGTCGGTGACGACTTTCGAGCGCGGCTCGTCCATCGTGAAGTATTCGCGCTTCCAGTCCGGCGAGGCGCCCAGGCGGCGCATCTGGCCGGTGATGGTGGAGCCGGATTTCTCTTTCCACTCCCAGACTTTTTCCACGAACTTCTCGCGGCCCAGGTCGTGGCGCGAGATTTTCTGCGCGTCCAGCTGGCGCTCGACGACGATCTGCGTGGCGATGCCGGCGTGGTCGGTGCCCGGGATCCAGGCGGTGTTATGCCCCAGCATGCGATGGTAGCGGGTCAAGCCGTCCATGATGGTCTGGTTGAATGCATGGCCCATGTGCAGGGTGCCGGTCACGTTCGGCGGCGGCAGCTGGATGCTGAAAGAAGGTTTGCCGGCGTCGAGGGTGGCGGTGTAGTAACCGCGCTGTTCCCACTCGGTACGCCAGAATTGTTCAATGTCGGCAGGCTCGAAAGACTTGGCTAATTCCATGATTTGGCTGATTTATTTTAGAAATGCGTTTGCGAAAACAGCCATTATAGATGACGCGGCAAGCCATGCGCGCATCGGCGTTTGTTAAACTCCGGACATTTCCCGTCACATTGTCGAATTTTGCAAGATTTTTGACTCGTGGCCGCCAAAAGCATACCGTTTCCGATCCCAATAATTTTTTGATAACACGGAGACGGAAATGACCACACGACTCATTGCTGTGCTGATCGCAGGCTTATTCGCCGGCGCATCGGCTTCCGCGCTGGCCCAGTCCAACAAGGTCTGGATCAGCGTCGGCGACGCCGCGTACGCGCAATTGCAGAAGGCGGCGCCGCAGGCGGTGGCCCGCGAAAGCCGCGCCACCCTGGCCGGACAGGAGAAAATCCATCTGGTCGAAATCGACGAGCGGCAGATGCTGGCGCTGTCGGCCGCCGTGCACCGCGAACTGCACCGCTGCGGCGGCTTCATGTTCCACGCCAGCGAGGCGGCCGGCATCGCCGCGCTGACGCCGTCCAAGACCCGCACCACGCTGGCGGGCCTGGCCGCGGCGCGGCCGTCGTATGCGATCGACCAGCAAAGCGTGGTCAATCCCATGCTGGCCCAGATGCAGGCAAGCAACATCGGCCAGACCATCATCGACATGTCGTCCTACGCCAACCGCTATTACACGACCAACAACGGCGTCAACGCGTCGAACTGGCTCAAGCAGCGCTGGACCACGATGGCGGCCGGCCGCAGCGACATCGCCGTGACCCAGTACACCCACTCGGCCTATCCGCAAAAGTCGGTGATCCTGACCATCACCGGCACCGACAACCCGAACGAAGTGGTGGTGCTGGGCGGCCACCTCGATTCGATCAACCAGGCCGGCACCAGCGAGACCACGAAGGCGCCCGGCGCCGACGACGACGCCTCCGGCATCGCCAGCATGACCGAGATGCTGCGCGTGATGATCGCCAGCGGCTACAAGCCGCGCCGCACCATCAAGATGATCGGCTACGCCGCCGAGGAAGTCGGCCTGCGCGGCTCGCAGGACATCGCCCAGAACCACAAGGCCAGCAACGTCAACGTGGTCGGCGTGATGCAGCTCGACATGACCAACTACAAGGGCTCGGTCAACGACATCTACCTGTACACCGACTACACCGACAGCGCGCAGAACACCTTCGTCGCCAACCTGATCACGACCTACCTGCCGACGCTGAAGATCGGCTACGACAAGTGCGGCTACGCCTGTTCCGACCATGCGTCGTGGACCTCGGCCGGCTACTGGTCGTCGATGCCGTTCGAGGCGGCGATGGGCGAGGACGATCCCTACATCCACACCGCCAACGACACCTACGCCAACAGCGGCAACCAGGCCGACCACGCGCTCAAGTTCGCGCGCATGGCGCTGGCCTACGCGGTGGAGCTGGGCAGCGACGGCGCCGGCGTGACGCCGCCGGCCGAGCGCACCGAGACCTTCACCGGCAGCCTGGCCAGGGGCCAGACCCGCGCCTACGGTCCTTACCAGGTGGCCGCCGGCGGCAGTTTCAGGGCGGCGCTCAGCGGCACCGGCGACACCGACCTGTATGTGCGCAAGGCCGGCGCGGCGACCACCAGCAGCTACGATTGCAAGTCCGACGGTCCGACCAGCACCGAGAGCTGCACCGTGTCGTACGCCGCCAACGGCAACGCCTATGTGCTGCTGAACGGCTATGCGGCGTCGAGCTACACGCTGACCTTGACCTACCTGCCGCAATAAGGGCGCGGGGGGCGGGCTTTGCTGGGCGGGCCGCCGCATCTGGAGTATGCTTTCGCCATCATTCAAAGGAGACAGCAATGCCCAGTTTTGAAACCGTGACCGTCGGCGTCGAAGACCATATCGCCACCGTGCGCCTGAACCGCCCGGAGAAGATGAACGCGATGAACCTGGCGATGTGGAACGATATCCGCAGCGCCTTCCAGTACATCGATGCGACGCCGGAGATCCGGGTGGCGATTCTGGCGGGCGAAGGCAAGGGCTTCACCGCAGGCATCGACCTGCAGATGATGATGGGCCTGGGCGCGCAGATCCGCGACGACTGCGACGGCCGCACGCGCGAGAACCTGCGCCGCGTGATCCTCGACCTGCAGGATACGCTGACCAGCCTGGAGCGCTGCCGCAAGCCGGTGCTGGCGGCCGTGCACGGCGCCTGCGTCGGCGGCGGCATCGACCTGATCTGCTGCGCCGACATGCGCTACTGCTCGGCCGATGCCTGGTTCACCATCAAGGAAATCGACATCGGCATGACGGCCGACGTCGGCACGCTGCAGCGCCTGCCCAAGCTGATCGGCGACGGCATGGCGCGCGAGCTGGCCTACACGGCGCGCAAGGTCGATGCCGCCGAGGCGAAGGACATCCGCCTGGTCAACCGCGTGTTCGACTCGCCGGAAGCCTTGCGCGACGGCGTGCGCGCCATCGCCGCCGACATTGCCGCCAAGGCGCCGCTGGCCATCCGCGGCGTGAAGGAAATGATCACCTACGCCCGCGACCACACGGTGGCCGACGGCCTGAACTACAACGCCACCTGGAACGCGGCCATGCTGATGTCGGCCGACCTGCAGGAGGCCATGATGTCCGGCATGAGCAAGCGCCCGCCTTCATTCAAGGATTGAACCCGCGGCTGCGCCCCCCAGCGCGGCCAGGGCCAGTTCGTCGAGCTCGCGCCGCATGTCGTCGATCGACGGCGGCTCGGGCGCGTCCACCCACCACGCCATCGCCTCGACGATGCCGCCAGCCACGAACATGGCCACCCATGGATGCGCGGCGGCCGGGTGCCGTCGCCGTTTGAGTTCGATCACCACCAGCTGGAACACCATGTGCCGGAAGCGGCGCGCCACGCCGTGCCCGCTGCGGCGCCCGATGGCTGCCCTGAACACGTCGCGCTGTTGTGCCATGTGGCTCAGCAGGCCGGCCAGAAAGTGGCAGCCGGCATGTTCCGTGTCCGCCCCCTGCGCGGCGATCATGTCGCGCAACTCGTTCAGGCCTTCGGACAGCAGGTCCTCCTTGCTCTGATAGTGCACATAGAAGGTCGAGCGGCCCACGTTGGCACGGTCGCAAATCTCCTGGATGGTCAGCTCGTCCCAGCCACGCAGAGCCATCAAGTCCAGCATCGCGTCGCGCAGTGCTGCCTTGGTTTTGAGGACGCGGCGGTCCGGTGCTGGTGTGCTGTCGGTCATGGCGTTCCTGGACATAAAGCGGGTGGATGTCTGCTAACGGACACCGCCCCGGCCTTCGCGCTGTCGCGGCGAAGAACTGTGGGCGATCATGAACACGTGTCCATTACAGGAGTGTAGTCCATGTCCGATCCCTTTGTGCCCGTGCGGCCTTTCGCCGCGTCCCGCCCGAACTGGCGGTGCTATCTGTTTTATCCGCTCGCCCTGGCCGCCACGCTGGTTTTCATCCACGCCGCGGTCGGCGGCCGGCTCGGGCCGCTTGGCCAAGCCTATCCGGTTTATCTGCTGACCCTGATCGCCACCATGGTGGCCCTGGAGCGACTCGCGCCGATGCGCAGCGAGTGGAACATGACCCGGGCATCGTTCCTGCGGCGCGATTTGCCGATGCTGGTCGTCAACGGCGCGACGATTGCCGCGACCACGCAGGCCGTGACCTGGCTGGCCGGTCGTCACGCTGGGCTACCGCTTCATCACAGCGCGCTGCCCTGGCAGGTGGAAGCGGTCTGCGCGGTGCTGATGTCGGATTTTCTCTGGTACTGGCTGCATCGCTACAGCCATGAAGGGCGGGGCTGGCTGGGCCGCTGGCTGTGGAAGACCCATGCGGTCCACCATCTGCCTGGCGAGGTGTACGTGTTCATGCATGTGGTGGGACATCCCATCAACAGCGCCTACGTCCGCGTGCTGCTGATGCTGCCGGCCATCCTGTTCGGCTTTTCGCCGGCGGCCGTGTTCGCCGCCTCGGCGTTCAATGGCTTCCAGGGGCTGGTGTCGCACTTCAACGTCGATGCCAGGGCGGGATGGTTCAACCGCTTGTTGATCGGCACCGAGCTGCACCGTTTTCATCACAGCGCCAACCTGGATGAGGCAGGGAACTATGGCGCCACCGTCTCGATCTGGGACCAGCTGTTCGGCACCTTCCGCTTGCCGGGTACGGCGCCGGAGCGGCTGGGCGTGGCGGACCGCGAGCAATACCCCGGCGACCGCCAATTGGTCAGGTTGCTGGGCTTGCCCTTCCGGTAGAAGGGCAAGCCCGGTTCGCCTCCCGGCGCTTATGGCTTCAGGTTGAAGTTGACGTTGCTTTGATTGAGCAGCGAGATGTCGACCAGCGGCAGGCTGGCCGTGGTGTAGCCCTCGGCGGAGGCCTCGACCATGTATTTGCCCGCGCCCGGCAGTACGGTGGCGGCGCTGGCGAATTGCAGCGGCAGCGTGGCGCTGTACACCGCGTATTGCGGCGCGCCGACCGGCAGGCCGCTCAGCGTGTAGCTGCCGCTGGCCAGGTCGGCGCCCTGGTATTTGATCGTGACCGTCGGCCCGGCCACGAAGCTCTGCTTGGCGGCGACGTAGGCGGTGGCGGTGCTGCTGGCCGGCGTCAGCGTGACGGTGCCGCCGATGCTGCCGGTGGCGGTGGCCGGCAGCGTGATCGGCGCGGCGGCGGTGCTGATGGCGACCGTGGCCGAGGTGCTGGTCACCGGCACTGTGCCGACCACGGCGGCGGCGCGGCTGTCGGCCGTGACCACCACGTCGTAGTTACCCAGCGGCAGGCGGCTGAGCGCGAACTCGCCAGTGGTGGGATTGGGCGTGGTGGCGCTGACGATGGCGCCGCTCTGCTGCGCCGACACCATCACGTGGCTGGCCAGCAGCGCGGTCGAGACGAAGCCGCCGATGCCGTTCAGCGTGGTCGGGATCACCTTCACCACCGGTTTCAGCGCGTACTTGCCGTTGCCCTTGGTGACGATGGATTTGCAGGCGTCGAAGTCCAGCACCAGGTCGACGCGCTGGCCTGCGGCGACATCGAAGGCGTTGATCAGCTTGATGCCGCTTTGCACCGCGCTCGGCGTATCCAGCGATTGCTCGGTGGTGCTGCCGCTGACGACGACGGAGTTGGCCAGTCCGTTGCCGGTGTTCGGGTCGAGCACCAGCCGCAGTTGCGTGTAGTGGCCGGCGGTCAGCGCGGTTTGTCCCAGCGCCTCCAGCGTGCCGTTGGTCAGGGTCAGCAGGTTGATCTTGCGGGCCGGGTTCAGTGTGATGTCGGTCCAGCCGGCATCGGTGTCGCTGGCCGAGCTGCTCTGGTTGACGCGTACCTTGTTGACCGTGACGTTGACGGCATCGAAGCCGCAAGACGGCGCGTCCGTCATCGACACGGCCAGCGTGCCCATGGTGACTGGGGGGGCGGTATCGCCGCTGCTGCCGCCACCGCCGCCGCAGGCACTCAGGCCGGACAGGGACAAGGCCGCGGCGGCGGCAAGATAGATGGATGGGCGTGCTGGTTTCATGATGGGTCTCCCGATAATCGCGCGTCTGGCGCTTGTTGTGGCGACGCGGTGTCGCTGTGCGGATAGTGTGAGTTCTTTCTAGAAACTTTTATGTGCGATGCCGAACATAGCGCGCGCCTCTTACATTTGTTACACCTCGGCTCGCTTGAATCCGCACGCAGGGTATTTTCTGTGCCGAGGAAGAATCGGTTGTTGTAATTCCCAAGGCAAGGTTATAATCGTCGCGCTGCCGCAAGGTGGCAAACGCTAGGGGTCCTGCAAATCGCACAGCGAGGCGCGGGTGAGAAATACCCTCCGAACCTGATCTGGATAATGCCAGCGAAGGGAAGCTTAGGACATCGCCGCCACACATCGCCGTATCCGTGATGGGCAAGTCCAACCTCCTTTGCTGGCTCCTGTAGCTAACAAAGGAGCCAAATGAACGCCAACGCCAAATTCCTCTCCGCCACCGCCACGGTGGACGAGGCAGCCATCAAGCCTTTACCCAATTCCCGCAAGGTCTACGTTCAAGGCAGCCGTCCCGACATCCGCGTGCCGATGCGCGAAATCACCCAGTCCGACACGCCGGCATCGTTCGGCTTCGAGGCCAATCCGCCGATCTACGTCTACGATACCTCCGGCCCGTACACCGATCCCGACGCGGTGATCGACATCCGTTCCGGCCTGGCGTCGACGCCGCGCCTGCCGTGGATACTGGAGCGCAACGACACCGAGGAACTGGACGGTCCGACCTCCGAATATGGCCAGGCGCGCCTGGCCGATCCGGCGCTGGCCGAGCTGCGCTTCAACCTGCACCGCAAGCCGCGCCGCGCGCGCGAGGGCAAGAACGTCACGCAGATGCACTACGCCCGCCAGGGCATCATCACGCCGGAGATGGAGTTCGTCGCCATCCGCGAAAACCTGCGCCGCAAGGAATACCTGGAGAGCCTGAAGACGTCCGGCCCGATGGGCCAGCGCCTGGCCGACCTGATGGGCCGCCAGCATCCGGGCCAGTCGTTCGGCGCCAGCATCCCGGCCGAGATCACGCCGGAATTCGTGCGCGAGGAAATCGCCCGCGGCCGCGCCATCATCCCGGCCAACATCAACCACCCGGAAATCGAGCCGATGATCATCGGCCGCAACTTCCTGGTCAAGATCAACGCCAACATCGGCAACTCGGCCGTCACCTCGTCGATCGGCGAGGAAGTGGAGAAGATGACCTGGGCCATCCGCTGGGGCGGCGACAACGTCATGGACCTGTCCACCGGCAAGCATATCCACGAAACGCGCGAATGGATCATCCGCAACAGCCCCGTACCTATCGGCACCGTGCCGATCTACCAGGCGCTGGAAAAGGTCAACGGCAAGGCCGAGGACCTGACCTGGGAAATCTACCGCGACACGCTGATCGAGCAGGCGGAGCAGGGCGTCGACTACTTCACCATCCACGCCGGCGTGCTGCTGCGCTACGTGCCGATGACGGCCAAGCGCCTGACCGGCATCGTCTCGCGCGGCGGTTCGATCATGGCCAAGTGGTGCCTGGCGCATCACAAGGAATCGTTCCTGTACACGCACTTCGAAGAGATCTGCCAGATCATGAAGGCCTACGACGTGTCGTTCTCGCTGGGCGATGGCCTGCGTCCCGGCTCGATCTACGACGCCAACGACGAGGCGCAACTGGGCGAACTGAAAACCCTGGGCGAGCTGACCCAGATCGCCTGGAAGCACGACGTGCAGGTGATGATCGAAGGCCCCGGCCACGTGCCGATGCAGCTCATTAAAGAGAACATGGACCTGCAGCTGGAGCAGTGCCACGAAGCGCCGTTCTATACGCTGGGCCCTTTGACCACCGACATCGCGCCCGGCTACGACCACATCACCTCCGGCATCGGCGCCGCGCAGATCGGCTGGTACGGCACGGCGATGCTGTGCTACGTCACGCCCAAGGAGCATCTGGGCCTGCCCGACAAGAACGACGTCAAGGACGGCATCATCACCTACAAGATCGCCGCCCATGCTGCCGACCTGGCCAAGGGCCATCCGGGCGCGCAGATCCGCGACAACGCGCTGTCCAAGGCGCGCTTCGAATTCCGCTGGGACGACCAGTTCAACATCGGCCTCGACCCGGACAAGGCGCGCGAGTTCCACGACGAGACCCTGCCCAAGGATTCGGCCAAGGTGGCGCACTTCTGCTCGATGTGCGGTCCGCATTTCTGCTCGATGAAGATCACGCAGGAAGTGCGCGAGTACGCGGCGGCCAACGGCATGTCCGACGGCGCGGCGCTGCAGCAGGGCATGCAGGTCAAGGCGGTGGAGTTCATCAAGAGCGGCGCCGAGCTGTATCGCAAGCTGTGAGGCCGGCATGATAGAGATTGAACTCAACGGCGCGCCGCACGCGGTGCCGCCGAGGCAGACGCTGGATCAACTGGTCGATGCGCTGTCGTTGACGGGGCAGGCGCTGGCGCTGGCGGTCAACCGCTCGGTGGTGCCGCGCCAGCAGTGGCCGCAGCGCGAGCTGCAGCCGCAGGACAAGGTCGACATCGTGCGCGCCATCGGCGGCGGTTGATCGGCAAGGAACTTGAATAAGGAACGGACATGAGCAATCAAGACCTATTGACTATCGCAGGCAAGACCTACACATCGCGGCTGCTGGTCGGCAGCGGCAAGTACAAGGACCTGCCGCAAACCCGCGAGGCGACCGACGCCGCCGAAGCGGAAATCATCACCGTGGCGATCCGCCGCGTCAACATCGGCCAGGATCCGAAGGCGCCCAGCCTGCTGGACGTGCTACCGCCGTCGCAATACACCATCCTGCCCAACACGGCCGGCTGCTACACCGCCAAGGACGCCATCTACACGCTGCAGATGGCGCGCGAGCTGTTGAACGGCCACAAGCTGGTCAAGCTCGAAGTGCTGGGCGACGAGAAGACGCTGTTCCCGCACATGCCGGAAACGCTGATCGCCGCCGAGGCGCTGGTCAAGGATGGCTTCGACGTCATGGTCTACTGCAGCGACGATCCGATCCAGGCCAAGATCCTCGAGGACATCGGCTGCGTGGCGGTGATGCCGTTGGCCTCTTTGATCGGTTCCGGCATGGGCATTTTGAATCCTTGGAACCTGTCGCTGATCATCGAGCAGTCCAAGGTGCCGGTGCTGGTCGACGCCGGCGTCGGCACCGCGTCCGACGCCGCCATCGCGATGGAGCTGGGCTGCGACGGCGTGCTGATGAACACCGCCATCGCCGGCGCGCGGGATCCGGTGCGCATGGCGCGCGCCATGAAGCTGGCGGTGCAGGCGGGCCGCGAGGCCTACCTGGCCGGCCGCATTCCGCGCAAGTTCGCGGCCTCGCCGTCGTCGCCGATGGCCGGCCGGCTGTCGTGAGCGCGACGCTGCAGGCTGCGGACAAACGGCCTTGCGTGCTGGTGTTCGCCGGGATGGATCCGTCCGGCGGCGCCGGCGTCGCGGCGGACCTGCAGGCCGTCGCCGGGCAGGGCGCGCATGCGCTCACCGTCGTCACCGCGCTGACGGTGCAGGACAATGACCGCGTCCACGGCGTGCAGCCGGTCGACAGCGGCATGGTGCTGCGCCAGGCGTGGACGCTGGTCGAGAAGATGGCCATCGGCGCGGTGAAGATCGGCATCCCCGGCAGCGCTGCCAATGCGCTGGCGATCGCCGAGGTGATCGTGCACTTGCGCGGCCGCCAGCCGGACCTGCCGGTGGTGCTGGATCCGGTGCTGGCCAGCGGCCATGGCGACCTGCTGTCGCGCGACAACGCCGTGAAGGCACTGGCGCCGCTGCTGGCGCTGGCGACGGTGCTGACGCCGAACGGGCCGGAAGCGCAGGCGCTGACGGGCGAAGCCCAGCCGGCCGCCCAGGCGCAGGCGCTGCTGGCGCGCGGCTGCCGCCATGTGCTGATCACCGGCGGCCATGCCGACGGCGACGAAGTGGTCAACCGCTGGTTCGGCCCGTCCCACGGCGCCGTGCGCGCCGGCGATGCCGAGCGCGAATGGCGCTGGCCGCGCCTGGACGGCGGCTTCCACGGCAGCGGCTGCACGCTGGCATCGGCCATCGCCGGCCAGCTGGCGCTGGGCGCGCCGACCGCCGGCGCGCTGTCGCTGGCCCAGCAATACACCCACGGCGCGCTGCGCGACGCCTACGCGGTGGCCGCCGGCCAGCGCATTCCGCTGCGCTCACCCCTAACCTGAGAGGGCATCATGCAAGGACTTTACCTGGTCACCCCCAACTGGGACGACACCGACCGCCTGCTGGACCTGAGCGAACAGGCGCTGGCCGCCGGCCGCGACGGCATTGCGATGCTGCAATACCGCCACAAGGAAGCCGGCCCCGAACTGCGCCTGGCGCAGGCCACGGCGCTGCTGGCGCTGTGCCGGCGTTACGGCGTGCCGTTCATCGTCAACGATTTCGTCGAGCTGTGCGAGCAGATCGATGCCGACGGCGTCCACCTCGGCGGCACCGACGCCGAAGTCGCGCAGGTCCGCGCCCGGCTCGGCTCCGGCAAGATCATCGGCGCCTCCTGCTACGGCGACATGCCGCGCGCGCTGGATGCGCAGGCGGCCGGCGCCAGCTATGTGGCGTTCGGCGGCTTCTACCCGTCGCGCGTGAAGAAATACGCAGTGACTACCAAGTTGGAGATCCTCGACCAGGCGCGCGAGGCGATCGCCGTGCCGACCGTCGTCATCGGCGGCATGACCGCGGAAAACGCCGCGCCGCTGGTGGACAGGGGCGCCAACATGGTGGCCGCCATCAGCAGCGTGTACCAGGCCGACAGCGTGGCCGCCGCCGTCGGCCGCTTCCTGGCGCTGTACAAAATGCAATAAAACGTTCGCGTCACGGGTGGTTTTCGGCCGTATAATTGGAGCGTTAGCTTAAGCCCAAGGTTGCCGCCACATGAATGTACCTACCAGCCCGAAGCGTTTGATACTCATCGTCGACGACGATCAACTGCTGCTCGACTTCCTCGGCGAGGTGCTCGGCCACGCCGGCTACGACATCCTGAAAGCGTCGTCCGCCGAGCAGGCCTTGCAGGCGATCGCCCAGCGCGAGCCCGACCTGGCCTTGCTGGACATTCACATGCCCGGCATGAACGGCCTGGAGCTGGCCAAGCAGCTGCACGCGACCAGTTCGGTGCCTTTCATGTTCCTGTCCGGCCGCGGCGACGCCGACGCCGGCAAGCAGGCCGCCTCCTATGGCGCGGTCGGCTTCCTGGTCAAGCCGGTCGACGAGAAGCATCTGATGCCGGCCTTTGCCGCCGGCCTGGCCCGCGCCGACGAAATCCGCCAGTTGCGGCGCACCGAGCTGAACCTGAACGCGGCGCTGGCCGCCGGCCGCGAGACCAGCCTGGCCGTCGGCTTGCTGATGTGCAAATTCCAGACCGACCGCAACACCGCCTTCGAGGTGCTGCGCGACCACGCCCGCTCCAACCGGCGCAAGGTCAACGAGGTGGCCGACCAGCTGCTGTCGGCCGAGGAAACACTGAACAGCCTGCACGCGGCCTTCAACCAGCGTCTCAAAAAGTAAACATCTGTGCCTGAAGGCAAGCATTTTCTTGCCTTCGGGAATTTTTCAGATACACTATACGTAGTACTACGCGGCAGGGCCTCCAACCTGCGCCTGCCGCCTCACCGGCCGCCTGTTCCCTGCGCCCGTCTTGATTCCCTCGGCCCAACTCCGCCGATCGTCTGCGATTCCCAGTCTTACCCAGTAGCCGGGCATCGCATTTCTATCAGCTTTGTGTGCGGAGACACCCATGACCAACGATATTTCCCAGGACACCTACCGGCCCTTCAACGACCAGGAGGGCGGTGCTGCCATCGGCTTTTCCATCTTTGCGACGGCGCCGCGCGTGCTGCATGTGGACGGCGACGCCGACGCCGCGCTGGTGCTGTCGACCTTGCTTGTGCCGGAAACCCACGTCACCCACGCGGCGACCTTCGCGGCCGCGCAGCGGCTGCTGGAGCTGGAGCAGTTCGCGCTGGTGGTGATCGATCCCGACCTGCCGGACGGCGACGGCGCCGACCTGCTGTCGACGGTGCGCATGCGCCAGGGCGACGCCCGGGTGCTGCTGTATTCGGCGCGCCACCCGGAACGCCACACCGTCGGCAGCGCCTTCCTGCCCAAGCCGTGGACTTCGCCGCGCCAGCTGTGGCGCACGGTGTCCGACCTGCTCGGCATCGGCCAGGCGATGCCGGTCGAGCCGCAATAGTCCCCGCACCACAGATCGTCCCCGGCTTGCTATCATGGCGGATCACCGGAACGGCACGCCCGTTCCGGCATCCCGAACAACGCAGCCACAGGACGAACAATGAAAACCAAAGCAGCCATTGCATGGCAGGCGGGCAAACCGCTGACGATCGAGGAAGTGGAACTGGGCGGTCCGCGCGAGGGCGAGGTGCTGGTGGAAATCAAGGCCACCGGCATCTGCCACACCGATTACTACACGCTGTCGGGCGCCGATCCGGAAGGCATCTTTCCGGCCATCCTGGGCCATGAGGGCGCGGGCGTGGTGGTCGACGTCGGCCCCGGCGTCAAGTCGCTGAAGAAGGACGACCACGTCATTCCGCTGTACACGCCGGAATGCCGCCAATGCAAGTTCTGCCTGTCGCAAAAGACCAACCTGTGCCAGTCGATCCGCTCGACCCAGGGCCGCGGCCTGATGCCGGATGCGACCAGCCGCTTCTCCATCGACGGCAAGCCGATCTATCACTACATGGGCACGTCGACCTTCTCCAACTACATCGTGGTGCCGGAAATCGCGCTGGCCAAGATCCGCGAGGACGCGCCGTTCGATAAAGTCTGCTACATCGGTTGCGGCGTGACCACCGGCGTCGGCGCCGTGCTGTTCACGGCCAAGGTGGAGGCGGGCGCCAACGTCGTCGTGTTCGGCCTGGGCGGTATCGGCCTGAACGTGATCCAGGCGGCCAAAATGGTGGGCGCCGACAAGATCATCGGCGTCGACATCAACCCGGCCCGCCAGGAGATGGCGCGCAAGTTCGGCATGACCCACTTCATCAATCCGAAGGAGGTGGACAACGTGGTCGACGCGATCATCCAGCTGACCGACGGCGGCGCCGACTACAGCTTCGAGTGCATCGGCAACACCACCACCATGCGCCAGGCGCTGGAGTGCTGCCACAAGGGCTGGGGCCAGTCGATCATCATTGGCGTGGCGGCGGCGGGGCAGGAGATTTCCACCCGTCCGTTCCAGCTGGTGACGGGGCGCGTGTGGAAGGGTTCGGCCTTCGGCGGCGCGCGCGGCCGCACCGACGTGCCGAAGATCGTCGACTGGTATATGGAAGGCAAGCTCAATATCGACGACCTGATCACCCACCGTCTGCCGCTGGAGCGCATCAATGAAGGCTTCGACCTGATGAAGAGCGGCGAATCGATCCGTTCGGTGGTCATTTACTGACGTCCGTCGCGGCGGGATGCGCTTTGCTCCGTCAAAGTTGCATTCCGTCGCAATCCGCAGGCGCTCGGCGGGGTGTTTGTCTACAGTGGAGTCATGGAAGCAAGGCCCACCACTGAAGGAGAAACATCATGAACGTACTGAAAAACATGGAAGTCATCTTTGTAGCCAGCGCAGTCATCCTGTGCGCCACCGGCTACGCCAGCGCCGAAGTGCGCACCGCACCCGCGATCGATCCCGGCTCGGTGAAGGTGGCCGTGGTGGACGGCGTCAAGATGCCGGTCGTGACCATCAGCGCCAAGCGCGCACGTTAAACACCGTTGGTCGCATGTAGAAAAAAAGTTCTAGACATCGTCATCTAGATAATTTATTCTACATCCATCAACTGGGAGTGCGGCATGGAAGCAATACGCATGGTGACGATTTCACGGCAGGCAGGCGCTTATGAATAGCGTCCTGCCGGCCCTGGTGCCCGCAGTAGGCTGGGCACTGCTGCATTTCATCTGGCAAGGCCTGCTGATCGGCTGGGGCGTTGCGCTGGCGATGTATGCGCTGCGCGGCGCCCGTCCGCAGACCCGGTATGCGGTGGCCTGCGCCGGCATGCTGTTGTGCGCGGCGCTGCCGCTGGCCAGCATCTTCATGCACCTGGCCGACGCCAACCGCGGCGACAGCGCGGTCCACATGCTGAGCGTGCTGGTCAATGCCGATGGCACGGCCGGCGCCGGACTTGGCGCCGCCGCCATCGTGCCGACCCTGTTCGGCGACGATACCTTGTCCGCCTGGGAAACCATGTTGCGCCGCCAGCTGCCGTGGGTGGTCGGCCTATGGCTGGCCGGCGCGGCGCTGATGTCGCTGCGGCTGGCGGTGGGCCTGAAATGGGTGGCCGAGCGCACCCGTCCCGACGAATACACCGTCAATCATTACTGGCAGCGCCGCTTGTCCGAGCTGGCGCGCCGCTTCGAGATTCCGCAGCACGTCAGGCTGGGCGTGGCCGACCTGCTCGACAGCCCGATCACCGCCGGCTGCTGGCGTCCGATCGTGCTGGTGCCGACGGCGCTGGTCAGCGGCATGCCGCCCGATTTGCTCGAAGCGCTGCTGGCGCATGAACTGGCGCACATCAAGCGGCACGACTACCTGGTCAACCTGATTCAAAGCGCGATAGAAATCGTGCTGTTCTATCACCCTAGTGTTTGGGCCTTGTCACGCAGGATACGGATCGAGCGGGAACAAATCGCCGACGACCTGGCGGTAGGCATGCTCGGCCAGCCGCAACGGCTGGCGCAAGCCCTGTCGGAACTGGATCGTTTCCAGTTCGATACCACACAACTTGCCCACGCGGCTCACGGAGGAAATCTCATGTCTCGTATCAAACGCCTGCTGCGTCCCGATGTTGAACCGGTCAGCTGGAAGATGGCTTTGCCCTTGATGGGTTTGTTCGCCGCCGGCGCCGTGTTCTACGCCCATGCCGCGCCGCCGGCTGCCGCCATGGCCGAGCCGCAAAGCGCGGTGGCTCCTGCCGCTGCGCCCGCACCCGAGCCGGTGCCAGCCCCCGAGCCAGCGCCGGAGCCGTACCCGGTCGCCAAGCCTGCGCCGGCCGCCAAGGCCGCGCCCGCCGCGAAGGCAGCTCCAGCAGCCCCAGCTGCGCCGGCCGCACCTGCCGCTCCTGCTGCACCCGTAGCACGTATGGCGATCCATGTAGTGCCACCGGTTCCTGCCATTCCAGCTATTCCGGCCATTCCAGCCATTCCAGCTATTCCGGCCATTCCCGCCATCCCGGCAGTGCCGGCAGTACCGGCGATGCGCGCCGTGGAAATTCCCCCATTGCCACCGGTTCCTGCAATTGCCGCGTCCGACCTGCGGGTCCAGACCGGTCCGAACGGCGTGCGTTCTTTCAAATTCGACCGCCTGACGATGAACCGCAACGATGCCGACTTCGCCTACGCGCTGGTGCAGGCCGACCGTGACCGCATGACCGTCTCCGCCGACAGGCGCGACCTGGCCCGCGTCGACGGCATGCGCCAATCCATGAAGGGCGATTTCGTCTGGTTCCGCGACGGCGACAAAACCTATGTGATCCAGGATCCCGTCACGCTCGCCAAGGTCAACGAGGCCTGGGGGCCGGCCAACCGCATCGGCAAACAGATGGAAGAGCAGGGCAAGAAAATGGAAGTGCAGGGCAAGGCGATGGAAGCGATAGGCGCGCAGATGGAAGCCGTCTCCCGCGAGACCGCCAGCGGACCCGAGCGCGAGCTGGAACGCCAGCACCGCCAGCTGGAGCGCGTGGTGCGCCAGCAGGAAACCATCGGCCGCAAGATGGAGCAGGCCGCGCGCGAAATAGAAGGCGATCCCACTCCTGAGAAAATGCGCGCCTACCGCGCCAGGCAGGACCAGCTGCGCGCCGAAATGGAACCGCTGGGCAAGCAGATAGCGCAATACCAGGCCGAGATCTCCGCGCAGGCGGCAAAGATCGCCCAGGCGCATGTGCCGGTGCAGGAAATGAGCCGCAAGATGGCCGAGCAAAACCGGCCGATGGTGGAACTGGGCCGGCAGATGGGCGAACTGGGCCGCGAGCAGGCCAAGGCCAGCCGCGAAGCCGAGCGTGCGACCAGGGAACTGATACGTGAAGCCCAGAAAAACGGCAAAGCGGTGCCCGTACCGTCGGCTTGAACCGCGTCGTTGAGGTGAGTCCCGGTATAATCACGGGATGCAAAATCTTCTTCACAACCTCAACGACGAACAACTCGCCGCCGTGACCCTGCCGGCACAAAGCGCCCTGATCCTGGCGGGCGCCGGTTCCGGCAAAACCCGCGTACTGACCACCCGCATCGCCTGGCTGATCCAGACCGGACAGGTGTCGCCGTCAGGCCTGCTCGCCGTGACCTTCACCAACAAGGCGGCGAAGGAGATGATGACGCGTTTGTCGGCGATGTTGCCGATTAATACACGCGGCATGTGGATCGGCACCTTCCACGGCCTGTGCAACCGCCTGCTGCGCACCCACCACCGCGACGCCGCGCTGCCGCAGACTTTCCAGATCCTCGATTCGCAAGACCAGCTGTCCGCCATCAAGCGCCTGATCAAGGCCAACAACGTCGACGATGAGAAGTTTCCACCGAAAGAGGTGATGTACTTCATCAACAACGCCAAGGACCAGGGCCTGCGCGCCGACAAGATCGATCCCTACAACGCCGACGAGCGCAAGAAGGTCGAGCTGTACCAGATGTACGACGATCAATGCCAGCGCGAAGGCGTGGTCGATTTCGCCGAGCTGCTGCTGCGCACCTACGAGCTGCTCAGCCGCAACCAGCCGCTGCGCGAACACTACCAGCAGCGCTTCAAGCACATCCTGGTCGACGAGTTCCAGGACACCAACGACCTGCAATACAAGTGGCTCAAGCTGCTGGCCGGCCACGGCGAGCGCGACGGCGGCGGCGCGCTGTTTGCCGTCGGCGACGACGACCAGAGCATCTACGCGTTCCGCGGCGCCAACGTGGGCAACATGAGCGCGTTCGAACGCGAGTTCCACGTCAAGAACCTGATCAAGCTGGAGCAGAATTACCGCTCGCACGGCCACATCCTCGATGCCGCCAACGTGCTGATCGCCAACAACAGCAAGCGCCTGGGCAAGAACCTGCGCACCGACGCCGGCCACGGCGAGCCGGTGCGCGTCTACGAGGCCAGCTCGGACCTGGCCGAGGCGCAGTGGATCATCGAGGAAACCAAGAACCTGATCGCCGACGGCGCCGCCCGCAGCGAGATCGCCGTGCTGTACCGCTCCAACGCGCAGTCGCGCGTGATCGAGCATGCGCTGTTCTCGGCCGGCATTCCGTACCACGTCTATGGCGGCCTGCGCTACTTCCAGCGCGCCGAGGTCAAGCATGCGATCGCCTACCTGCAGCTGATGGACAACCCGCACAACGATTCGGCCTTCCTGCGGGTGGTGAACTTCCCGACGCGCGGCATCGGCCTGCGCTCGATCGAAGCGCTGCAGGCGGCCGCCGACCAGCACCGCATCTCGCTGTACGCCGCCGTGCCTTATGTGGCGGGCAAGGCCGGCTCGTCGCTGGGCGGCTTCGTCAAGCTGATCGAGGGCGCGCGCTTCGAGACGCAGCAGATGGCCTTGCCGGAACTGGTGCGCGTGGTGCTGGAGGCTTCCGGCCTGCTGGCCCACTACCAGACTGAAAAAGAAGGGGCCGACCGCATAGAGAATCTGGAGCAGATGGTCAGCGCGGCCACGCAGTTCGTCTCGGAAGAAGGCTTCGGCCAGGGCGCGCCCGCGCACCTGGGCCCGCAGGCGCAAGCCCAGTCCGGCGCGCCGATCGTCAACGAGGATGGCTTCGAGATCCTCGACGCCGATGCGCCGCTGGCCACCGTGATGTCGCCGTTGTCGGCCTTCCTGTCGCACGCGTCGCTGGAGGCGGGCGACAACCAGGCCACCGCCGGCCAGGAAGCCGTGCAGATGATGACGGTGCACTCGGCCAAGGGACTGGAGTTCAACAACGTCTTCATCACCGGACTGGAAGAGGGCCTGTTCCCGCACGAGAGCAGCTCGCGCGAGCATGACGGCGTGGAGGAAGAGCGCCGCCTGATGTACGTGGCGATCACGCGCGCGCGCCAGCGCCTGTACATGTGCTTTGCGCAGACCCGCATGCTGCATGGACAGACCCGCTACAACATGAAGTCGCGCTTCTTCGACGAGTTGCCGGAAGAGTCGTTGAAGTGGCTGTCGCCGAAAGTGCAGTCGCACTGGTTCGCCAACAAGAAGTCGGCCTGGGACGAAACGCCGCTGGTCGGTTCAGACAACGCCATCGCGCAGAAGATCGCGCAGAAGGCGCCCGGCGCCGGCTGGCGCATCGGCGAGTCGGTCGCCCATGGCAAGTTCGGCGAAGGCGTGATCGTCAACATCGAGGGCAGCGGCAGCAATGCGCGCGCCCAGATCAACTTCGGCAGCCACGGCATGAAGGTGCTGGACCTGAGCATCGCCAAGCTGGAACGGATGGGGCGTTAAAGCTTAATCTTGCTGGTCCAGCTTGACCGCCGCGACTTCGGCCTGCGGCGGCGCACCGAAGATCTGGCGGTAGCTGGCATACAGCGTGCAGTGCATCAGCACGATCATCATCAGGAAGATGGTGAAGATGGAGGCCACTTCCAGCTGCGGCGAGTCGAACAGCAGCACCGGGATCGCGGTGCAGACCTGGAACATCAGGAACAGCACGATCGCCACCGCGAGGAAGGCCTTGATGTCGCGGCACACGGTGACCACGCTGAAGAACAGCGCCTTGGCCAGCGTCATTTTCTGCCAGTAGATCAGCGGCGCGGCCAGGCAGGTCAGCATCCAGCCGGCCATGTAGACGCCGGACGACACAAACAACGCGCTGCGCGAATCCTCCAGCAGCTTCTGGTCCATCTCGATCTGGCGGGTGGCCATCTGCACCAGCACGCCGCCGTCCATCAGGCTCAGCACCGTCAGCGACAGCAGCATCACCAGCAGGTACAGCACCCCCAGGCCCAGCAGCGGCCGGCGCGCCGGCTTGCGGAAACCGCTGAGCACCAGGTTGGGCATGGCGCGCTTGCCGTCGTCGATGTCGGCGCAGGCCTGCAGCAGCGCCACGCTGAACATCGGCGCCAGCAGGATGGGCGCCATGCCGCCGATCAGCGGGATCAGCAGCGAAAACAGCGACAGGAACATACAGCAGAAGAACAGCGCCATCAGCGCGCCCGGCTGCCTGCGGAATACCTGCATGCCTTGTTTGACCCAGTGCCAGCCTGTGCGTGCGGGAAGCTTGCTCATCCGCGCAGCCCCGGCGCCGGCGTGGCGATGCGTTCGCGCAGGATGCGCTCGAAGTGGGTCGGATCGTGCGGCGTCAGCATCTCGGCCTCGCGCGGCAGGTGGAAGTCGTACAGGCGCGACAGCCAGAAGCGCAGCGCCGCCGCGCGCAGCATCGGCTGCCACGCGGTTTGCTCGGCGTCGGTGAACGGCCGCACGGCGTGATAGGCGTCCAGCAGGGCGCGCACGCGGGCCGTGTCGAGCACGCCGGTATCGAGGGCTATGCACCAGTCGTTGACGGTGACGGCGACGTCGAACAGCCAGGTGTCGCAGCCGGCGAAATAGAAATCAAAGAAGCCGGTCAGGCGTTCGCCGTCGAACATGACGTTGTTGCGGAACAGGTCGGCGTGCACCGGACCCACCTGCAACTGGCGGTAGGTGTGGCAGCCGGCAAAGGCTTCCTGGAAATGCATCTCGGCCTTCAGCAGGTGGGCGTTGCTGTCCGACAGGAAGGGCAGCACTTGCGGCGTGGTTTCGTTCCACCAGTCCAGGCCGCGCAGGTTGGGTTGCTGCAGTTCGTAGTCCAGGCCGGCGATATGCATGCGCGCCAGCATGGCGCCGACTGCGGCGCAATGCACCGGCTGCGGATCCATTTGCGAACTGCCCTCGAGCTTGCTGACGATGGACGCCGGCTTGCCGTGCAGGGCGACGATCAGCTCGCCCTGGTCGTTGGCGACCGGCGCCGGCACCAGCACGCCGCGGTCGGCCAGGTGGTGCATCAGCTTGAGATAGAACGGCAATTGTTCGAAGGACAGGTTCTCGAAGATCGTCAGCACGAACTCGCCGCGCTCCGTCGTCAGGAAGAAATTGCTGTTTTCGATGCCGGAGCTGATGCCTTTGAGCGCCAACGCCGAGCCGAGGGGGAATTGCTTGATCCACTGGGCGATATCGTCCAGGGAGACCGGGGTAAACACTGCCATGTGAAAATCTGATGAGGTTAGCTGAGGATGCCCGCCATGGCGGGCGCCTGCGTTATTGTTTTATTTCACGGCTGGCGGCGCGGCGGTGTCCGCCGAACCGTCTTCTTCCGTGGTCTTTTTCTTCTTCTTGCCGATGTCGAACTCCATCACCGTCCATTGCGCGCCGCGGTTGGCGCCGCCCAGTGCGTCGCCGGGCAGGGCCGTGCCGGCGGGGTGGTTCGGCTTCAGTTTATACGTGCTCGGACCGCTTTTGACGGTGGCTTCGACGACGTTGCCGCTGTTGTCGCGCTTCTCGGAGATCTGGTGTTCCTGGGTCTGCTTGGCCGTGACCGTGATCGGGTCGTCCGCCACTTCCTCTATCTTTTCCAGTTTCGGCGGCGCCTGGCTGGGAGTGGACTGCGCCAACGCCGCGTGGGTGACCAGAGTCAGCAGCAGGGCCGGCAGGAGGGTGGAGGTGCGCATCATGATGGATCGCCTTAGAGGGTGTGAATAGCCATGGAATTTTTATGTATGATCCATTGTAACAAACTGACACGCTTCGCTGTTTTAAAAGGCGCAAGCTCCTGGTTTGCGCAACACGAAATTGTCATTATTGAAACTCTGGCGCCTGCCGGACGGCGCCGAAAACCTGCGATAATGCGCCATTCGTGGCAAAGCCGCTATTGTTGACGGCGCACCTCACCCTTATCTAGTCCCTATGCAAAATACCCTGTTGTTAGTTGACGGTTCCAGCTACCTGTACCGTGCCTTCCATGCGCTGCCCGACCTGCGCAGCCCCGACGGCCATCCGACCGGCGCCATGCACGGCATGGTCAACATGCTGCGCCGCCTGCGCGCCGACTATCCCGCCGCCTACATCGCCTGCGTGTTCGACGCCAAGGGCAAGACCTTCCGCGACGATATGTATCCGGAATACAAGGCCACCCGCGCCTCGATGCCGGACGACCTGCGCCTGCAGATCGAGCCCATCCACGAGGCGGTCAAGGCCATGGGCTGGCCCATCCTGATGGTCGACGGCGTGGAGGCGGACGACGTCATCGGCACCTTGTCGGTGCAGGCCGCCAAGGCCGGCATGAACGTGGTGGTGTCGACCGGCGACAAGGACCTGGCGCAGCTGGTCAATCCGCAAGTCATGCTGATCAACACCATGACCAACGAGAAGATGGACGAGGCCGGCGTGCTGGCCAAGTTCGGCGTGCCGCCCAACCGCATCATCGATTACCTGACCCTGATCGGCGATACCGTCGACAACGTGCCGGGCGTGTCCAAGTGCGGGCCGAAGACGGCGCTCAAGTGGCTGACCGCCTATGACTCGCTGGACGGCGTGATCGCCAACGCGGAAAAGATCAGCGGCGCGGTCGGCGAGAACCTGCGCAGCGCGCTGGAATGGCTGCCCAAGGGCCGTGAGCTGATCACCGTCAAGCTGGACTGCGACCTGTCGGGCCACATGATGTCGATCAGCGAATCGCTGGTGGCGCGCGGCGAGGACCAGGAAACGCTGCTGGCCTTCTTCAGCAAGTACGGCTTCAAGACGCTGCTGCGCGAGCTGGGCGCGACGACGCCGCAGGCGCCGGTAGGCAAGGCCGCAGCTGGCGCCGAACCTGCGGCCGGCGGCGCCGTTTCCGCCAACCTGGACATGTTCGGCGAGGCGCCGAAAGTCGCCACCAATTACGAAACCGTGCTGACCGACGAGCAGCTCGACAAGTGGATCGCCCTGATCGGCGCGGCCAAGCTGACCGCCGTCGATACCGAGACCACGTCGCTGGAGCCGATGACGGCGCAGATGGTCGGCATTTCGCTGTCGGTGGAGCCGGGCGTGGCCTGCTACATTCCGGTGGCGCACTCCTACCAGGGCGTGCCGGAGCAGCTGTCGCGCGAGCACGTGCTGGAAAAACTCAAGCCATGGCTGGAAGACGAGAGCAAGCTCAAGGTCGGCCAGAACCTGAAATACGACAGCCACATCTTCGCCAACCACGGCGTCAAGCTGCAGGGCGTCCATCACGACACGCTGCTCGAATCCTATGTGTTCGAATCGCACCGCACGCACGACATGGACAGCCTGGCGCTGCGCCACCTGAACCACACGACGATCCCGTTCTCTGACGTCTGCGGCAAGGGCGCCAGCATGATCACCTTCGACAAGGTGGAAATCGGCCGCGCCACCGACTACGCGGCGGAAGACGCCGACATCACGCTGCGCCTGCACCTGGCGATGATAGGCGAGGTGGAAAACGACGCCAAGCTGGCCTTCATCTACCGCAATATCGAACTGCCGACCGCCGTGGTGCTGCAGAAGATAGAACGCAACGGCGTGCATATCGACGCCGAGCTGCTGAACATTCAATCGGCCGAGCTGGGCGCGCGCATCGTCGAGCTGGAAGCCAAGGCGCATGAGCTGGCTGAGCAGCCGTTCAACCTCGGCTCGCCGAAGCAGATCGGCGAGATCTTCTTCGAGAAGCTGAAGCTGCCGGTGGTGAAGAAGACCCCGAGCGGCGCGCCGTCCACCGACGAGGAAGTGCTGCAAAAGCTGGCCGAGGATTACCCGCTGCCGAAAGTGCTGCTGGAATACCGCAGCCTGTCTAAGCTGAAGTCGACCTACACCGACAAGCTGCCGAAGGGTATCAACCAGGAGACCGGTCGCGTGCACACCAACTACGCGCAGGCGGTGGCGGTGACGGGACGCCTGGCCTCCAACGACCCGAACCTGCAGAACATCCCGATCCGCACCAAGGAAGGCCGCCGCATCCGCGAGGCGTTCATCGCGCCGCCGGGCAGCCATATCGTGTCGGCCGACTATTCGCAGATCGAACTGCGCATCATGGCGCACATCTCGGAGGACGAGAACATGCTGCGCGCCTTCGCCGAAGGCGTGGACATCCACCGCGCCACCGCCGCCGAGATCTTCGGCGTGGGCCCGGAAGAAGTGACCAGCGAGCAGCGCCGCTATGCCAAGGTGATCAACTTCGGCCTGATCTACGGCATGAGCGCGTTCGGCCTGGCCGGCAACCTCGGCATCGAGCGCGGCGCCGCGCAAAGCTATATCGACCGCTATTTCGCGCGCTTCTCGGGCGTCAAGCAGTACATGGACGACACGCGCCTGCAGGCGAAGGCGCGCGGCTACGTGGAGACGGTGTTCGGCCGCCGCCTGTGGCTGCCGGAGATCAATTCGCCGAACGGCCCGCGCCGCCAGGGCGCCGAACGCGCGGCGATCAACGCGCCGATGCAGGGCACGGCGGCCGACCTGATCAAGCTGGCCATGGTAGCGGTGCAGGACTGGCTGGAAAAAGACAAGCTGCAGACCAAGATGATCATGCAGGTGCACGATGAACTGGTGCTTGAAGTGCCGGATGCCGAGCTGGAACTGGTCAAGCAGAAGCTGCCGGAACTGATGGCCGGCGTGGCTGAATTGAAGGTGCCGTTGATCGCAGAGGTTGGCGTTGGTAAGAACTGGGATGAAGCACATTAAGTTGTGCTTCCGCACACTAATCAAGGAGGAATCGGATGGATGATTTGAAACGTGATGCAGAGAGTTTGCTGGCCAAAACCAGCCTGTCGGACGGCGTCGACCGCCGCGATTTCCTGAAGGTGGCGCTGGGCACCGGCTTCGCCGCCGCCGCGATGCCGGTGGTGGCGCAGAACGTCATCCACACCGATACCGTCGGCCTGACCGCCGGCACCATCACCATCACCGTCAACGGCCAGACCGTGCCGGTGTACCGCGCCCAGCCGGAAGGCAAGAGCAACCTGCCGGTGGTGCTGGTGGTCTCGGAAATCTTCGGCGTGCACGAGCACATCGCCGACGTCGCGCGCCGCTTCGCCAAGCTGGGCTACCTGGCGCTGGCGCCGGACCTGTTCGTGCGCCAGGGCGATCCGCAGAAGGTGGCCTCGATCGCCGACCTGCAGCGCGACATCATCTCCAAGACGCCGGACGCGCAAGTGATGACCGACCTCGACGCGGTGGTGGCCTGGGCCAAGGCCAACGGCGGCAATCCGGACAAGGTCGCCATCACCGGCTTCTGCTGGGGCGGCCGCATCACCTGGCTGTACGCCGCGCACAATCCGTCGCTGAAGGCCGGCGTGGCCTGGTATGGCCGGCTGATCGGCGAGACCAACGCCAACTTTCCCAGGCATCCGGTCGATATCGCTGGCACTCTGACGGTGCCGGTGCTGGGCCTGTACGGCTTGAAGGACACGGGCATCACCCAGGAATCGATCACGGTGATGAAGGCCGCGCTGGCCAAGGGGCCGAACAAGTCGACCTTCGTCATCTATCCGAACTCCGGCCATGCGTTCAATGCGGATTATCGTCCGAGCTACGTCGAGGCGGACGCCAAGGATGGCTGGGGCCGCACGCTGGCCTGGTTCAAGCAAAACGGCGTGTCCTGATCAAATTTTAGCCAAAGTAAGCATAAAACCGGGCTGGGCGGTAAAATAACGCCCCCGGCCCGCTCGCAGCGGCACGGCTCCTGCTACCAGAGGCTATAACATCGATCCTGTCCTTATCTCCATATTACTGGCCACCACGGTCGCCGGCGTCGTCAGCATCAGTGCTGCCGCCGTGTTCTCGTTTACGCTGCTGTCGAAGGTGGTGGAGCGTATGGTCAGCCTGTCGGTGGGCATCATGTTGTCGACGTCGCTGCTGCACGCCTTGCCGGAGGCTTTCGAGTCGCAGGCCAGCGCGCGCAGCCTGTTCGCCACGCTGCTGGGCGGGCTGCTGGCGTTCTTCCTGCTGGAGAAGCTGGCGATCCTGCGCCATTCGCACCATCACGAGGGCGACGGCCACCACCACCATCACGGCCATGATAAGCACGAGGCGGGCAAGGCCGGCTGGATGATTCTGGTCGGCGACGGCATGCACAACTTCACCGACGGCATCCTGATCGCGGCGGCCTTCCTGGCCAATCCGGAGCTGGGCTTGGTGACGGGGCTGGCCATCATCGCGCACGAGATTCCGCAGGAGATCGGCGACTTCATCGTGCTGCTGAACGCCGGTTTTTCGCGCACGCGCGCCTATGTCTACAACCTGCTGTGCAGCCTGATGGCGATCGTCGGCGGGCTGCTCGGCTACTACACGCTGGACCGCGCCAGCAGCCTGATACCGTATGTGCTGGTGTTCGCGTCGTCCGGCTTCATCTACATCGCCGTCAGCGACCTGATGCCGCAGATGCAGCGCCGCGCGACGATGCGCGAATCAGTGCCGCAAGTGCTGCTGATCGCCGCCGGCGTCGCCATCGTCCTGTTCCTGACGCACGGCCACTAAGGCTTGTGGCCGCTCAATCCCGCGCGCCTTGCCGCAGGCGCGGCCGGGAGTATCTAGCCGACGCGCCGGGCGCGTCAGCCGCACAAATCTTAATTGCCGGTCGCCACCGGGCGGGCTGGATCGGCGCACCATTCGCTCCAGGAGCCGGGATACAGCGCGGCGCCGGGCAGGCCGGCCACTTCCAGGGCCAGCAGGTTGTGGCAGGCCGTCACGCCCGAGCCGCATTGCATGATCGCTTGCGGCGCGCTGGCGAACAGCGGGGCGAATTCTTCCTTCAACTGCGCGGCGTCCTTGAAGCGGCCGTCGGCGCCCAGGTTGTCCTTGAAGAAGCGGTTCTTGGCGCCGGGGATGTGGCCGCCGACCGGGTCGATGGTCTCGTTCTCGCCGCGATAGCGGTCGGCCGCGCGCGCGTCGACCACCGTGCGTTCCTGCGTGGCCAGGTTGGCCACCACCTCGTCCACCGACACCGTCTTCACCAGCGACGGCTTGTCGCTGATGGTGCCCGGCGTGCGGCGCTCGGCCAGCGTCACCATGCCCAGGCCCTGCGACTGCCAGGCGGCCAGGCCGCCGTCCAGCACCGCCACCGCCGGATGGCCGACCCAGCGCAACAGCCACCACAGGCGCGCGGCGAACATGCCGCCGTGCGCGTCGTAGGCCACCACTTGCGTATCGTCGCTGATGCCCCAGCCGCGCAGCGTCTCGATCAGCGCGGAGCGCGCCGGCAGCGGATGGCGGCCGCGGAACTTGCCGTCCGGGCCGGTCTTGGCGCCCGCCAGGTCGGTATCGAGGTTGGCGAACTGCGCACCCTGGATGTGGCCGATGGCAAAGCCGTCGCGGCCCGCGTTCGGATTCATCAAGTCGTGGCGGCAATCGAGGATCACCCAGTTGTCATCGGTCAGATGCTGGGACAGGTCGGCGGCGCTGATCAGGGTGGTGTGCATGCGTGCTCCTTATACTTCGCTGGCTATCGGGTCGGTACTGGCTATCGCCTTACCGCGTTCGGTGTTGCGCGTATTGTAGAACGTTGCGGCCACGCCGGACAGCAGGATGATGGAGATGCCCAGCCAGCTGTGCCAGCTGAACACGTCGCCGAACACCAGCACACCCCACACGCTGGAAAACACGATGCCGGTGTATTGCAGGTTGGCCACCACCAGCGTGTTGCCGAGGCGATAGGCGCGCGTCATCGCGATCTGCGCGCTGGTGGCGCAAATGCCGATGCCCAGCATCAGCAAGGCGCCGTGCACGCTGGCGATCGAGTGCCACACGGCGCCGCCGGCGCCGGCGAACACGTAGTTGCCGGCGACACCGGCGACCAGGTTCATGATGGCGAAATAGAATACCACGCGGTTCTCCGGCTCGCCGGCCAGGCCCAGCTTGCGCACCTGCAGATAGGCCATCGCCGACAGCACGCTGGAAGACAGCGCCAGCAGGGCGGGAGCCAGCAGGTTGGCCTGGAAGGCCGGCTGCAGCAGCAGGGTGACGCCGACAAAGCTCATCGCCACCGCCGCCAGCAGCGGCCACCTGACCTGGTTCTTGGCATGCCACCAACCCATCGCGAACAGCCAGACGGCGATCCAGATCGGCGCCATGTAGTTGAGCGTCATGGCGGTGGCCAGCGGCAGCTTGCCGATCGAATAGAACCACAGCCACAGCGACACCACGCCGACCACGCCGCGCCACAGGTGGGCATACGGCATGGTGGTGCGGAACGATCCGCCTTGGGCGCGGATCGCGACGGCCAGCACGATGATGCCGACTATTCCGCGATACACAACCAGTTCGGAGGTTGAAAACTCTTGCGAGGCCAGCTTCACGCACACCCCCATCGCGGCGAACATGAAACTGGCAAACAACATCCAAAGTGATTGCATCGAAAATCCTATAAGTCGATATTGGCTCGATACCACTCGTGGAAGTGCTGCATGCCGTCTTCCATCGGCGACTGGTAGGGGCCGGCGTCGCTGGTGCCGCGCTGCATCAGGATCTTGCGGCCGGCATCCATGCGCAGGGCGATCTCGTCGTCCTCGGCGCAGGTTTCCATGTAGGCCGCGCGCTCGGCCTCGATGAACTCGCGCTCGAACAGCACGATCTCCTCGGGGTAGTAGAACTCGACCACGTTCTTGGTGCGCTGCGGGCCGTCCGGCCACAGGGTCGAGACGATCAGCACGTGCGGATACCATTCGACCATGATGTTCGGATACAAGGTCAGCCAGATCGCGCCGTACGGCGGCGGTTCGCCGCCACGGAACTTGAGCACCTGCTCCTGCCAGCGCTTGTAGATCTCCGAGCCGGATTTCTGCAGGCCGCGGTTGACGCCCACCGTCTGCACGCTGTAGTCCTGGCCGAATTCCCAGCGCAGGTCGTCGCAGCTGACGAAGCCGCCGAGGCCCGGATGGAAGGGCTCGACGTGGTAGTCCTCCAGGTAGACTTCAATGAAGGTCTTCCAGTTGTAATTGCAGGTCTGCACTTCGACGTGGTCGAACATATAGCCGGAGAAATCCAGGTCCCTGGTCACCGACAGCTCATTGAGCTTTTCCATGACGTTGTAGCCGTTCTGCTCGAACAGCAGGCCGTTCCAGCTTTGCAGCCTGGTCTTCGGCAGGTTCAGGCAGGGCGTCTCCGGGAAGTGCGGTGCGCCGATCAGTTCGCCCTTGAGGTCGTAGGTCCAGCGGTGCAGCGGGCAGACGATGTTGTTGGCGTTGCCGCGGCCGTTGAACATCAGCGCCTGGCGGTGGCGGCAGACGTTGGACAGCAGCTCCAGCCCGTTTGCGTTGCGCACCAGCATACGCCCTTCGTTTTCGGAAACGAGGGTCGCGAAGTCGCCGACGTTCGGCACCATCAGTTCGTGCCCGACGTAGCGCGGACCAGACTGGAATAATTGCTGCATTTCACGCTGCAGTAGCGCTTCGTCAAAGTAGACGTCAACCGGAAGTTGCGCGTGTGGACGCGCCAGCTTGGCGTGGGTACCCAGATCGGACATCCCAACCCCCCTTAATATATACATCAAACCAAGAAGAGACAGAATCCGTAAAGACCTGAATTCAAAGTTGTTGAAAATGGTATTTCGGACAGAACCGGAGATTATACCGCCTTTTACCCCTCTCCAGCGGACTGCTGTGCTCGTTTTTCGTGCAAAATCTTGTGAAAATTGCATGCTGGTACGGCATATGGCGACGATTGCGATAAAATCCATGGATTGCCCCGCCAGCGGGAGGCTATAGTTCCACCGGATGAGGTGGTTTGTTCTAAAATAACGGGCTACACTGCGCTGGCACGTGTTTTTGCCTTGAAACCTGAGTGACTATGTCTAAGAAATTAACTGCCGACGCGACCGCCGCCGTCCCCGTCTCGTTCGAAGAAGCGATGGCGGAGCTGGCCCAGCTGGTTGCGCAAATGGAGGCAGGACAGCTGCCGCTGGAAGCCTCGGTGGCCGCCTATGCGCGCGGTTCCGAGCTGGTGAAGTTCTGCGCCGCCCAGCTGGAAAAAGTGGAATCCCAGGTCAAGGTGCTGGACGGCGACATGCTCAAGCCGTTCGCGGAAGCCGGCGAGGCCGAACAATGAGCGGCGCCTTCGACGATTGGATGAAGACCGTCCAGGCGGCATCCGAAAACGATTTATCCGGTTTTCTTCCCGCCGCCACGGCGGTGCCGACCAAGCTGCACGCGGCCATGCGCTATGCGCTGTTGGGCGGCGGCAAGCGCGTGCGTCCGCTGCTGGTGTATGCGGCCGGCGCGCTGTTCGGCGCCGACGCGGCCACGCTGAGCCGCGCGGCGGCGGCGGTCGAAATGATCCACGCCTACTCGCTGGTGCACGACGACATGCCGTGCATGGACGACGACGAACTGCGCCGCGGCAAGCCGACGGTGCACGTGGCTTACGACGAGGCGACCGCGCTGCTGGTCGGCGACGCGCTGCAGTCGCAGGCCTTCCTGGTGCTGTCGGAAGCGGCCAGCGTTCCCGCCGCGCGCCTGGTGGCGATGCTGCGCCTGCTGGCGCACGCCTCCGGCTCGGCCGGCATGTGCGGCGGCCAGGCGATCGACTTGGACAGCGTCGGCCTCAGCCTGACCTTGGAGCAGCTGGAGCAGATGCATCAACTGAAGACGGGCGCCTTGCTGCGCGCCTCGGTGGTGTTGGGCGCGCTGGCCGGCAAGGATTTGGACGACAATGAACTCGCCGCGCTGAACGTGTATGCGCGCGCCATCGGCCTGGCGTTCCAGGTGGTGGACGACGTGCTCGACGCGACGGCCGATTCGGCCACATTGGGCAAGACCGCCGGCAAGGACGCCGCCGACAACAAGCCGACCTACGTCTCGATCCTGGGTCTGGAGCCGTCGCGCGCGCTGGCGGAAAAATTGCGGCTCGACGCGCACGCAGCGCTCGCGCCGTTTGGAGAAAAAGCTCTGCGGTTACGCGAACTCGCGGATTTGATCGTGCAGCGGAAGGCATAAATGAACTTGCTCGAAAACATACATACCCCAGCCGACGTGCGCAAGCTGACGCGCACCCAGCTGACGCCGCTGGCGCACGAACTGCGCAGCTACCTGCTCGATTCCGTGTCGAAGACCGGCGGCCACCTGTCGTCCAACCTCGGCACCGTCGAGCTGACGGTGGCGCTGCACTACGTGTTCAACACGCCGCACGACCGCATCGTCTGGGACGTCGGCCACCAGACCTATTCGCACAAGATCCTGACCGGCCGCCGCGACCGCATGCACACCTTGCGCCAGCTGAACGGCATCTCCGGCTTCCCCAAGCGCGACGAAAGCGAATACGACACCTTCGGCACGGCCCACTCGTCGACCTCGATCTCGGCGGCGCTGGGCATGGCGCAGGCGGCCAAGATCAAGGGCGAGCACCGCCACGCCATCGCCGTCATCGGCGACGGCTCGATGACCGCCGGCATGGCGTTTGAGGCGCTGAACAACGCCGGCGTGCAGGAAGACCTGAACCTGCTGGTGATCCTGAACGACAACGACATGTCGATCTCGCCGCCGGTCGGCGCCTTGAACCGCTACCTGGCGCGCCTGATGTCGGGACAGTTCTACGCCGCCGCCAAGAACGTCGGCAAGTCGGTGCTGCCCGGCCCCGTGCTGGAACTGGCCAAGCGGCTGGAAGAACACGCGAAGGGCATGGTGGTTCCGGCCACGATGTTCGAGGAGTTCGGCTTCAACTACATCGGCCCCATCGACGGCCACGACCTGGAATCGCTGATCCCCACGCTGCAGAACATCAAGCAGCTCAAGGGGCCGCAGTTCCTGCACGTGGTGACCAAAAAGGGCCAGGGCTACAAGCTGGCCGAGGCCGAGCCTATCCTGTACCACGGCACGCCGAAATTCAATCCGGCCGAGGGCATCAAGCCGGCCGCCGCGCCGGGCAAGATCACCTACACCGAAGTATTCGGCAACTGGCTGTGCGACATGGCCGCCGCCGACAAGAAGCTGGTCGGCATCACGCCGGCGATGCGCGAAGGTTCGGGCATGGTGCGCTTCGAGCAGGAATATCCTGACCGCTACTTCGACGTCGGCATCGCCGAGCAGCACGCGGTGACCTTCGGCGCCGGCCTGGCCTGCGAGGGACTGAAACCGGTGGTGGCGATCTACTCCACCTTCCTGCAGCGCGGCTACGACCAGCTGATCCACGACGTGGCGCTGCAAAACCTGGACGTGACGTTCGCGCTGGACCGCGCGGGACTGGTCGGCGCCGATGGCGCCACCCATGCCGGCAACTACGACATGGCCTACCTGCGCTGCATCCCGAACATGGTGGTGATGGCGGCGTCGGACGAAAACGAATGCCGCCAGATGCTGACCACCGGCTACCAGTACAACGGCCCGGCGGCGATCCGCTATCCGCGCGGCGCCGGCATCGGCGCGGCGATCAAGCCGGAGCTGACCACGCTGGAAATCGGCAAGGGCGAAATCAAGCGCAAGGGCCAGAAGATCGCGATCCTGGCGTTCGGCTCGATGGTCGCACCGTCGGTCGGCGCCGGCGACGCGCTGGACGCGACGGTCGCCAACATGCGCTTCGTCAAGCCGCTGGATGTCGAGCTGGTCAAGAAGCTGGCCGCCGAACATGACTACCTGGTGACGGTGGAAGAGGGCTCCATCATGGGCGGCGCCGGTTCGGCGGTCGCCGAGGCGATGGCCGCCGAAGGCATCGTCAAGCCGCTGCTGATGCTGGGCCTGCCGGACAAGTTCATCGACCACGGCGATCCGGCCAAGCTGCTGAGCAGTGTGGGCCTGGATGCAGCCGGCATCACCGCCTCGATCAAACAGCGCTTTGCGGGCGGCGAGCCGCGCCTGGTCGTCAATAACGGCTGATGCTGCGGGCGATCGCCGCATAGCCGGCATCGCCGGGATGCAGGTGGTCGCCGCTGTCGTAGCGCGGCTGCATGCGCGACGGGTGGTCCGGGTCGCGCAGCAGCGCGTCGAAATCGGCCACCTCGTCAAACTCTCCGCTTTCCCTGATCCACCGATTGACCTCGCCGCGCACCGCGTCCTTGGCGGGCGTGTAGTAGGCGTCGAAGGGCGTGCCTTGCAGCGCACCTTCGAACGGCAGCAGCGTGCCGCCGACGATGCGCACGCCGCGCGCGTGCGCCTGCGCGATCAGCTGCCGGTACGCGGCGATCATGCGCGCCGCCGTCATCGGCGGCTCCTGCGGCGCGAATGCGCTTTGCGGCCAGCCGATATCGTTTATCCCCATCAGCACCACCGCCGTATGCACGCCCGGCTGCGCCAGCACGTCCTGCTCGAAGCGCGCGGCGGCATTGGCACCCATGCGGTCGCCCAGCAGGCGCGCGCCGGAGATGCCTGCATTGACCACCGCCACGCCGCCGGCGCCGAGGTGCCCGGCGAGTTGGTCGGGCCAGCGCCGGTCGCTGTCCGGCGTCGAGCCATTGCCGTCGGTGATGGAGTCGCCGAATGCGACCACCGCGCGCGTAGGCACCGCTGCATCGACCCAGATCCCCGCCAGCAGGGCGCGGCCGTGCAGCGGCGTCGCGCCGGGCAGTGCGGCGGCTGAGGCGACGTTGCCGGCGGCGATATGGCCGGTCTGCTGCGCGCCCCAGTGGAAGGTGGCCAGCGGCGTTTTCTGCGGCAGGTAGACGCTGACGGCCAGTTTTTCCAATGCCGCCAATGGCATCTCCAGCGCGTCGCTGACTGCGGGCGCGCCTGCGGGAATGACGGTGCCGCGCTGGCCGCCGAAGGTCAGCACCTGATCGGTACCCGGCGCGATGCCGCCGTCCGCCCCGGCGGCGCGCGCCACATGCGCCTCGCCGACCACCAGCGGCTGGCTGCCGTAGCGATTGGACAGCACGATGCGCACGCGCCGGCCGCCCACGCTGATGCGCGCCGTTTCGCGCACGGTTTGCTGCGCCAGGCTGTCGGGGATGCCGGTCGGCAGCACGAAATCTCCGCTGCGCCAGGCGGCGTGCGGGCTGGCCTGCCAGCTGGCTACCCAGTTTTCCGCCGCATGCAGCGGCGCGGTGAGTGATGCCGCCAGCACGGCAGCGGCGAGGAATTTGTTCATGATGCGCTCCTGAAAAGTGAGGAGCCCACGATAGGTCATTCCTGAATTGCGCGGAAGGCGGCAAAACTGACTATACTTTATTCAAATATGGAATGAGGGCGTCATGGATACCATCCGTTCACTGCGTTGTTTTGTGCGGGCCGTCGAGCTGGGCAGTTTGTCCGCAGTGGCGCGCGAGGAGGGTACGAGCCAGCCCACCGTCAGCAAGCTGATGGTCGCGCTCGAACGCGAGCTGGGTGTGCGCCTGCTGGAACGCAGCACCACCAGCCTGCAGCCGACGCCGCAAGGCAGCCGCTTCTACCAGCGCGCGCTGGGCGTGCTGGCCGCTTACCAGGAAGCGGTGGCCGATGCGCGCGGCCAGACCGACACGCCGGCAGGGCTGGTGCGGGTCAACGCGCCCTCCGCGTTCGGGCAGTTCCGCCTGAACGCCTTGCTGGCGCCGTTCATGGCGCGCTACCCTCAGGTCGAGATCGAGCTGATACTCGACGACCGGATGGTCGACCTGGTCAAGGATGGCGTCGACATTGCCGTGCGCCAAGGACATGAGCTGCCGCCCGATGCGGTGGCGCGGCTGGCCGGGGTGTCGCCGCGGCAGCTGGTGGCGGCGCCGGAGTACCTGCGCGCGCATGGCGAACCGCTGCAGCCGCGGGATCTGGCGCGCTTCGACTACATCCGTTTCGCCTGGCTGGCCGACGGCGATTTGCTCACGCTGCAGCGCGGCGAACAAGTGGAAACCGTGCACACGCACGGCCGCTATCGCGTCAACAGCGCATTGGCGATCCGCGAAAGCCTGGCGGCCGGCGGCGGCATCGGCTTGTGCCCGCTGTGGCTGGTGCAAGACCTGCTCGGCAGTGGCGCGCTGGTGCGCGTGCTGCCGGAATGGCAAGGGCGGCCTCAGCCGCTGCATCTGCTGTCGCCGTCGCGCCGCTACCAGCCGCTGCGCGCGCGCCTGCTGCTCGACCATCTGGCGACTGAGATCGCTCACCTTCCCGGTTACGCAGCACAATTGATATAAATCCTTGTCTCCTGCGGAGCATGGCGTATATTGATATAAACCGTTTATATCGGATCGCGCCGGGGAGGCATGATGAAACTGGTCGCCGTCGGCTTGATGGCCGCATGTTTGGCGCACGCCGGCGCCGGTGCGCAGGTGCCGGAATCAGGCCGGGCGCAGGAGCTGATTTTCAGCGCCGAGGAGGTGGCCAGCAAGGTGGAGGACCGCTATATCGATCGCGTGGTCGAACTGGCGGCTTCCGGGCGCCTGGACGACGACCGCGCCTTGCTGGCGCGCTTGCAGACCATAGGCGCCGGCTTGATACGGGCCGCCGTGGCGCTCAAGCCGGAAGCGGCGGCATGGCAGTGGGAGTTCCATACCACCAGCGATCCGGAAGTCGACGCCATCTGCATGGCGGGCGGCAAGATCCTGGTCGGCAGCGCCTTCGTGCGCCAGCTGGCGCTGAGCGACGGCGAGCTGGCCACGTTACTGGGGCACGAAGTCGCCCACGCGGTGGCCGAGCATCATCGAGAAACCTTGTCGGAAGCGCTATTCCTGAACCGTCAGCCGATGCCGCCGCTGGAGGTGCTGATGGAGCGCCTGGACAGCGACCTGTCGCTGCAGATACGGCTGTCCAAACTTTCAAGCCTGCAGGAATCCGAGGCCGATCAACTGGGCATGGTGCTGGCGCATCGCGCCGGCTGGCCGGCCGGCGAGATGGTCAGCTTCTATCGCAAGCTGGCCATGGGCGACCAGGCGGCGCTGGTGGCCGGCGCTTATCCGGCCAGCGCCTCGCGCCTCAGCATGGCGAAGGGGATGGAGCAGTTGTTCAAACCGTAGTGTCTTAGCCGCGCTTGCGCTCGTGCTGCCACAGCACGTCGCTGCCGCCGGCGTAGCGGTTCAACACGCGCGACAGCACAAACATCAGGTCCGACAGGCGATTCACATACTGGCGCGGATGCTCGTGGATGGTCTCGGTCTTGCCCAGCGTGACGATGGCGCGTTCGGCGCGGCGGCACACGGTGCGGCATATGTGCGCCTGCGAGGCCGCGCGCGAGCCGGCCGGCAGGATGAACTCCGTCAGCGCCGGCAAGGTGGCGTTGTACTTGGCCAGCAGCGTGTCCAGGCGCTCGACGTGCGCCTCGGTGATCATCTGGTAGCCGGGGATGCACAACTCGCCGCCCAGGTCGAACAGGTCGTGCTGGATCGTCACCAGCTCTTCGCGCAGGTCGGCCGGCATGTCATCGCACAGCAGCAGGCCGATGTGCGAATTGAGTTCGTCCACCTCGCCGATCGAGTGGATACGCACGCTGTCCTTGTCGGTGCGGCTGCCGTCGCCCAGACCGGTGGTGCCGCCGTCGCCGGTGCGGGTGGCGATTTTGGAGAGTCGGTTGCCCATGTTTGATTCCTCAGTAGTTATTTGGCCGCCAGGCTGGCGCGGCGCGGGTCGTAGCAATCGAAGCCCGGGGTGTTCCAGAACTCCAGCAGGCCGACGGTTTCGTACATGCTGACTTCCTCATCGTACATCGGAAACAGGCCGGCCAGGTGGATGGTGCGGTCGGGCAGCTCGAAGGTGATCTGCTCGTCGCTCATGAACTGCGGCTTGTAGACGAAGCAGGCGTTCATCGCGCTGTCCTTGGACATCGGCGCGTCGAGCTTGAACGAAGCCTGGTAGTGGAACGGGCTGTCGCCGTAGAATGACTGCGCGATATAGGCGGCCGCGCTGCCCCAGCCGCTGTCGGTGGTTTTCAGCGTGAAGCTCAGTTCCGGCCGGCCGTTGACCCAGCTCGGGTGGTTGGCGTTGGACAGCCCGGCCGTCACCGCCGTCAACATGCCCTGCGCCGGGAAATCCGGGAAATAATAGACCAGCATGCGCGGACGGTTTGCCAGCGCCACTTCGGCGATCTGCGCCGTCACGCCAAGACGCTCTTCCAGCGCCAGTAGCCAAGCCTGCTCAAAATTGTATGCCATCTGCCGCTCCGAATAAGCTGATTGTCTGATGGGTTCGAAGCATACGCCAAGGCGGCCCGCCGTGTCAGCAGTTTTTGCGCTACCAGGCGTGCCGCGGGTGGCGCAGGCCGAATATTGCGCTCTGGCCGGTGAGCGCCAGTTCGTCGACTCCGTCGAAATTGCCGTGCCGGCGCCGGGCCTGCGCCAGCTGCCGGTATAGCGGTTCCGGCAACTCGAAACTGCGCTGGCGGTCGACGTCGAGGATGTAGCGGCCGGCCTCCACCTTGAACAACAGATAGGCGTCGTGCCGTCGTTCGTTCCAGAAAAACTTGTGCAGGTCGAACATGCGGTCGAAGTAGTAGGGATGTGCGGCCACGCGCTGCTCCAGCGCGCGCAGGCAGTCCCGCTGGGACAACGGGCCGAGATCGGTGATCACGCAGCCATCCGGCGCGGGATCGGCGAACAGCAGGCGATGCGGCAGTTGCATGCGCTCGGCCAGCGTGAACAGCGCGGGTTTGGCCAGGATGTTCCCATCGAGGAAGGCGTGGCTGGTGTCTGCCGGCGAGCCGCTCCCCCAAGGACGGTCGATCAGCACGAAAATCGGCGCCCGCTCGGCTTGCGCGCGGCGTATGCCTTTAATCAGTGGAAAGCCGCCGAGGATGAACTGGATACTGAAGCCGTGCCGGTGCGCCAGCCGGTTCAACATCTGCGCATGCTCGTCGCTTTGCGTGCTCATGCAGCAATAGACCTTGCGCGCCGGCGATGCGTCGGCCAGCGCCTTGACCAGGACCGGGTAGCTGCCGTAGTGGCAGGACATATACAGCGTCGAGACGCTGGCGTCCGGAACTCGACCTCGGTGGCGGTAGCGCGCGTCCATGCGTTCGTTGGCCAGCAGGCTTTGCTGGTAGCGGCGCCATTTGCGGATGTGGGCATAGGCGGCGGGGCGCGGAATGCCCAGCCGCAGCATGTTGGCCAATGCCATGATCGTGCGGGATTTTTGCATAAAAAAAGCAAAGGCGTTTGGGCGCCTTTGCAAAGCATCGGGAGTTAAACGAAAAGTGCTGCTTAGTAGTCTTCCTGCGTCGGGCAACTCCATTCAATTGCCATCGGCAGCGCTTCGATCTGCTCGAAAATGACTTCCTTGACCTGGGCCAGTTTCTGCTCGATGTGGTCGGTCATTGTCGGTACGCCGTAAAGTGCGAGGTCCATGCGATTTCCTTCATTGTTGCTATGCCTACTCTAGATCAGTTTTCGGCGGCCCTGAGCAGCCCGGACGGCTGCGGTGTTTCTTATCGCCTGCCGGCGGGCACGAAGCGGCCGGCGTCGCGCGCCAGTGTCAGCAACACCAGTCCCGACACGGTGCACACCGCCACGGCGGCCAGCGAGGCTTCGGCGCCGAAGCTGCCGCCCGTCAGCCAGTCCGGTCCATCCAGCCTGCCGATCAGGAAGCCTTGCTGGGCATAGCCGGACACGGCCACCGAGCACACCGGTCCCTGCACGAAATTCCAGGCGAAATGGATGGCGATGCACAGCCACAGCCGGCCGGTCAGCATGTAGGCGGCCGCCAGCATCAAACCCGCTTCGATGGCAATCGCGGCAGCGTTGAACAGGGTGGCGGCCGGATTGCTCAGATGGAGCGCGCCGAACAGCAGCGCCGAGGCCAGCAGCGCGGCGCTGCTGCCGAAGCGCTGCTCCAGGATGCGGAACAGGATGGCGCGAAACAAGATCTCCTCGGTCACCGCGCCCTGTACGAAGCGCGGCACGTTCAGCGCCAGCTCGGCCCAGCGGTTGTGGCCTTCGACCTGGTAGGCGCCGGAGGCGGCCAGTATCGTCATCACCAGGCCGAACGCCAGCGCACCGATCAGCAGTCCGGCGCCGCTTTCGGTCCAGGCGCCCGCCACCGCCAGCTCGCCCGGACGGCGCCGTTCGACCAGGCGCACATAGCCGCAGTAGGCGGCCAGCGACAGCGCCGTCACCAGTAGCGGACGCAGCAGCTGGGACAACGGTGACGCATCCTGTCCCAGCAGGGAGGCCAGCCCGAACGCGGGCAGGCTCACGACGCACCAGGCCAGCGCGATGCGCGCCAGCGGCGAGCGCAGCGCCCGCAGGCCGCGGTGTTTGAGCCAGTGTCTGATCCCTGCCGTGGCGGTCGACCGTTGCATGGCGTGCGCGGCCTCAGTCGGTCAGGAAGTCGGCCGCCAGCGGACGTGCCGACAGCAGGATTTGCGCATTGGCGGCCAGCAGCGCTTCGTCCAGCTTGAGCCGGATGCGCGATTGCGCGTCGGCGCGCAACTGGCGCACGCCGTCGCGCGTCTGCAGCTCCAGCGTCGGCGCGGCGGTGGCGGGGAACTGCAGCTCGACGCCGCTGAAGGTCGGCATGAAGAAGCGCATCGGTCCGGCGCCGGCGCGCATCATGGCGTTCATCTGGCGCACGCTGGTCATCAGGCTGGCGTAGCTGAAGCGCAGTCCGTCGGGCAGCGTCGGCCGGGCGCTGAAGGAAAACGCCGACTTCTCGTCGGCCGCCAGGCTGGTGTAGATCATCGGGTTGGCCTTGAGCCAGCGCGGATCGGACTTCAGGTCGAAGCCGCCGTCGGCGCTGACGGGCAGGCGCGTGGTCTCGCCGCCGTCGACGAGGAACAGGCGCACTTCCTCGGGCCGGATGGTGGCGTTGCGCGGCTTCATGTTGCCGCGGATGACCAGCTTGTCGCGCTGCTCGGCGGGAAACTCGTACACCTTGTCCAGGTGGGTGATTTTCAGCAGTGTCTGGTAGTCGGCCAGTTCGCGTTCGGCGGCGCCCGCGCTCAGGCACAGGCAGGCCAACAGCGCGGCCGGGATCGGGTGGATCATCAGGCTTCTCCGGTTGATCATTGCATTGCGGCCAGGGCCGGTGGCGCCAGGTCCTGCAACAGTTGGGGGAATTCAGGGATCGCGTTGCTGAAGGCCGGCGCGGCCGACCGCAGTTGCTCCAGCCATTGCTGCGGCGAGCCGTTGTCCACGCGCAGCCGCCGCTGCAGCAGTTCGCCGCTGCCCGGCAAATACACCCAGTGCTGCGGCGCGCGCCGTATCTGCGCCTCGATCTCGCGGAAAATGGCGGCGGTCAACGCGGCGATGTCGGCATCGAGGTCGCCGCTGCGCTGCACCGCCAACGGCGTACCCAGCCGTACCGTCGTGTCCAGCCCATCGCCGGGGCAGCTGTGGCCGACGATGACGGTGGCGTTGCTCTTCAGCGCGAACAGGCTGGTGCCGGCCATCGCCGGTACCAGCCTGTTAAAGAACGGCACGTACAGCGAATGGCCGCTGATGTCGAACACGTCCGGCATCATGGTCAGCGCTTCGCCCCGGCGCAGCACGCGCAAGGCCTTGAGCACGGCGCTGTCGTCGTTGAACAGCGCGTTGAAGCCATAGCCCAGGCGCTGGAACAGTTCCTCGAAACCACTGGAACTGCTGCTGACCGACGGCGGGTTGTAGAACGCGTTGACGGTCTTGTGGCGGCCGATTTCCTGGATCAGCTTCAGGCAGCCGAGCTGGAAGGTGCCGTAATGCGGCGTGACGAAGATGACCGGCTTGTCGTCCCGCTTCAGCTGATCGAGGCAGACGTCGCCCTCGATGCGCACATGGCGCGCGACGAACGATTCAAGCCGCGCCGCATCCAGCCCGGCCAGGTGGGTTTTGATCAGGTGGAAATTGCGCATCGACAGGCGGTAGCGCAAGTATAGGCGGTCCAGCTCGGCTGCGGACAGTTCGGGCAGCGCGATGCCGACGGCCTGCGCGAACTGGCGGCGGCCGTCGCGCTCGACCAGGCTGGACAGTTCCAATTGCGCGCGCGCCAGGTGCAGGCGCAGGTGCAGCAGCAGTTCGGTCATTGACGGCATGGTTATCCTCGCGACGGCAGGCCGGCGCCGTGGTGGGCGGGCGTGACAGGTTGGGCGGCCCAGGCGGCCAGGCGTGCGCGCGCCGCCGCGCAGGCGCCGCCGTCCAGGCCGTTGCCGTGGCGGTGCCAGGCGTCGATGTAGGCGTTCAGCTGCTTGAGCTGGTCGTCGCGTTCGACTTGCAGGTAGGGCGCGCTGGCGCGGTACAACTGGGACCAGGACAGCGTCTGCGCCGGCAGCGCGCTGGCGGCCGCTTGCAGATGCAGCGTCAGCCAGCTGGTGACGGAGCTGATGGTCAGGCTGGCGTCGCGCGGCTTCAGCGGCGTCAGCCGCAATATCGTCAGTTCGGGTTCTTCGGCCGGAGTCAGCGTGTACAGCGCCTCCAGCCCCAGGCAACACAGCAAGGGTTCCAGCAGCGACACGGCGTGGCGCATGCCGTTAAAGCTGACCCAGGTGCGGGTGCCGTCGCTGCCGGCGTGCAGCTCCGGGAAGGAGATGTACAGCGTCGGCTGCGGCGTGCCGGCCTTGATCATCCGCACCACATGGTTGGTGCCGACGCTGGCCGGCCTGTCGGCGGGCAGTCCGATCTCGGCCAGCACCTGCTCCACCACCGGCGTGGTGACGACGACGATGCGCAGGCCGGACGCGGCCAGCTGGCGCAGCAGCCGCAGTCCGGGCAGGCTGTACGGCAGGGCCAGCAGGCAGGAGTGTTGTGCCAGGCGGTCGCTCAGCGTGCGCAGCAGCGCCTGCGGCGCGCTGCCGGGCGAGCTCTGCGCGCACAGCTGGCGGTAGGCCGCCTGCGCGGCGCCGGCGACGCGCATCGCCTCGTCGTTGCCCAGGGCCAGCGCATGTTGCAAGCCCTTGGCGGCGAGGCGGGTGGTGTTGGCCTCGGCGCGCTGGTGCTGCAGGCGCGCCGCATAGGAGGCTGCCGGCGGCCGGCGCAACAGGGCGGCGAGGTGGGGGAAGCGAAGGAACATGGCGGCGTCTCCGTGGCGGTGTCAGGCGGCGAATCGGGCGTGCACGACGGCGCTGCGCAGCCCCGCCAGCGCGCGCAGCGTTTTCATGGCGAGCATGACGCAGGCCGAGGCGATCACCAGCGGCCACAGCAGATCGCCCAGCAGGCGCCACGCGGACCAGCCGGCGTCCGCCAGCCGGGCCGCGCCGGCGGCCGCGCCCAGCTGGTGCAGGCTGTCGGCCAGCGCGTCCGGCAGCGTCCGGGCCAGCCGCCGCACTTCGGTCACCAGGAAGCTGGCGAAATACAGCATGTAGGCGCCGCTCAGCAGGCCGTAGGCGTACAGCACCGGCGAACGCGCGCCGGGCCTGGCGCGGCCGAACAGCGGCATCAGCATTTCGGCGCTGGCCTGGCGCACCTGGCGGTGCAGGTTGTGCAGGCCGCTGAGGTCGGACAGCAGCCAATAGCCGTCGAACTTGAACACGGGGTTGAGCGTGAACAGCATGGTGAAGGTGACCAGCCAGATCAGCTTGAGCGCGTCGGGGCTGCCGCTGGCCAGCGCATACAGGTCGACGCCGATCAGCATCAGCGCCTGGAAATACACGCCGCCCAGATCGACCACCGCGCGTTGCCGGCGCGGCAGGCGCCAGGCCTTGCTGACGTCGGCGTACCAGGCGGGAAAGATCACGTACAGGCCGAAGCCGATGGCGCCGTGCGGGCAATTGAAATAGCGGCAGGCCGTCGTGTGGCCCAGCTCGTGGATCAGTCCGCTCAGCAGCAGCAGGGCCACCAGGCGCGTGCCGCCGCTGCCGCTCCAGCCCTCGTGGGCGGCGTGCATGGCGGCCGGCAGCACGCAGCCGTGCAGCACGGCGAAGATGGCCACCAGGCTCCATGCCAGCGACGGCTTGAACAGCCACGCCAGGCGGCCGGTCAGCAGGCCGGCGTACCACGGCGACAGCAAGTCGATGCTGATGGTGAAGGGATTGCCGCGCGCGGCCGGGGCGGCGTCGCTGAACAGCGCGGCGGGCAGCGTGGCGGCGGCCAGCGCGATCAGTTCGTCGGCCGGCAGCGCGGCGCCGCTGCGTTGCAGGTATTGGCGCTCCAGCTGGTCGGGCGTGGCCGGCGCCGTCAGCAGCGCTTCGATCAGTGCGCGCGACTTGGCGGTAATCAGGAAATGGCGGTTGTCCAGCTCCAGCAGGAAGCGTTGTGCGGCGCCCGCTTCGCGGTACGGCGAGATCCGGATGCCTTCTTTGAGCGTGGGTATGGCGGCCATGGGGGAGTGCGGAATGGGGAGGGATGGACGATGCGGGAAGAGAAACGGGAGCGAGGCGTGCGACTCCCGTTTCCAGCTCGGTATTACTTGTCGGACACCGAGCAGGTGTAGGTCCAGTCCGGTGCTGGAACGCTAGGCACGGCTTCCATTTCGAAGCGGGCTTCCAGTTCTTCGACGACGAATTCTACTTGGGTGATTTCGATGTTTTCCATTTAAAACTCCATGTGGGTGGTTATCAAGGTAGCTGTGAGATCGACACTGCAGCATAGTTCCCGGTTCAGCTGGAATAAATAGTAAATCGATCATATTTTTGTGTCAATCAGTAATTTGTTATTGTTTTACGATATTTTTAAGCGTTGTTTTTTTGTTATATCGAATGCGAGGGGCGCGCCGCCGCCTGCGCAAGAGCGCATCGGCGGCGTGCAGGCCAGGTGGAGGGGAGGTTTAGAAGTCGTCGCCGCCGGCGTCGTCGGCTGGGTCGCCTTCGTCCGGGCGCCATTCGAGGATGTCGGACGGCTGGCAGGCCAGCCGCTCGCAGATCTTGTTGAGCGTGGTGAAACGGATGCCGCGCACCTTGCCGGACTTGAGCAGCGACAGGTTCTGTTCGGTGATGCCGATGAAGGCCGCCAGCTCCTTCGACTTGATCTTGCGCTTGGCCAGCATCACATCCAGGTTGACGATGATGGTCATCAGATGAAGCCTTCGTTTTCTTCGCCCAGGCGGCGGCCTTCGTGCATGATGGCGGCGATCAGGTAGAACAGCCCGCACACCAGCAGCAACAGCACCTCGTTGGAGGTGACGTCGAAGCCGATGCGGAAGGCGCGGGTGTTGGAAACCAGGTTGAACACGATGGCGCGCAGCGCCGGTTCCAGACTCGACAGCGTGACCGACGCGAACACGGCGCCGGCAAACGCCCGCATGTAGCCGATGGTGCGGGTGGCGAAGATGGCGCCGCGCTGCAATTCGCGCAGCGTCTGCCGCAGCCGGATCACGCCGAACACCAGAAAGCTCAGCGGCAGCAGGCCGATGAGTACGCCCAGCAGCCGATACAGCGAAGACAGCCGCTGCATGTCGGCCACGCTCATGCCGTCTGGCAGCACCTGCATCACCCACCACAGCAGCTCGAACGGCATGGGGACCATCCAGGCGAGAATGAAGAACGATACCTGGACCACCAGGAAGACCTGCAGCACGATCTGCAGCACGATGCACAGGTAGCGGATGTGGTTGTGACCGGGAGTGGAGAACAGCATGGGTTTTATTTTTCTACGGTAAAAAATTATTGTACAGCCTCAAAAAATTCTTGTATTAACGACATTTTAACGTAAGAGCCGTCACCGCAGGCGCTGTGGTGCTATGCACAACAGCCTGTATTAGGCGGCGCCGGGTTTTGTGCTTACAATCGACTCTCGACCATACGCCGCCCAAAAACGCCCTCCATGAACACTGCCCCCGCCGCTCCCGCCACCGTCACCGCGCGCCGACTACAGGTTGCCGAGGCCCTGCGCGAGGCGCTGCCGGGGCGCTGCGTGCTGTCCGATCCCGAGGATACCCGCCCCTACGAATGCGATGGCCTGGCCGCCTACCGCCAGCTGCCGATGATCGTGGTGCTGCCCGATACCGAGGCGCAGATCGTCGCGGTGCTGAAGGTGTGCCGCGGGCTGAACGTGCCCATCGTGCCGCGCGGCGCCGGCACCGGCCTGTCCGGCGGCGCGATGCCGATCGCCGACGGCGTGGTGCTGTCGACCGCGCGCCTGAACCGCATCGTGCGCATGGACGCCTACTCCCGCAGCGCCGTGGTGCAACCCGGCGTGCGCAACCTGGCGATCTCGGAAGCGGCGGCGCAGCACGGCCTGTACTACGCGCCCGATCCGTCGTCGCAGATCGCCTGCACCATCGGCGGCAACGTGGCGGAGAACTCGGGCGGCGTACATTGCCTGAAATACGGGCTGACCGTGCACAACGTGCTGCGCGTGCGCGTGGTCACCATCGACGGCGACGTGGTGGAGCTGGGCAGCGAGGCGCTCGACGCGCCGGGACTGGACCTGCTGTCGGTGTTCATCGGCTCCGAAGGCATGCTGGGCATCGTCACCGAAGTGACGGTCAAGCTGGTGCCCAAGCCGGCCACCGCGCGCGTGATCATGGCGTCGTTCGACGAAGTGGTGGCGGGCTGCCACGCGGTGGCCGCGCTGATCGCCGCCGGCATCATCCCGGCCGGGCTGGAAATGATGGACCAGACCTCGTCGCGCATGGTCGAACCGTTCGTCAAGGCCGGCTACGATACCGACGCCGCCGCCATCCTGCTGTGCGAGGCCGATGGCACCGTCGAGGAGGTGGAAGAGGAAATCGCCCGCATGTCGGCGGTGCTCGACACGGCCGGCGCCAGCGCGATCGCGGTGTCGCAATCGGAGGCGGAGCGCTTGAAGTTCTGGTCCGGCCGCAAGAACGCCTTCCCGGCGGCCGGCCGCATCTCGCCCGACTACTACTGCATGGACGGCACCATCCCGCGCAAGCGCCTGGGCCAGGTGCTGGAGGGGATCGCGCAGATGGAGACCAAATACGGCCTGCGCTGCGCCAACGTGTTCCACGCGGGGGACGGCAACCTGCATCCGCTGATACTGTTCAACGCGAACATTCCCGACGAGTTCGAGCGCGCCGAGGCGTTCGGCGCCGAGATCCTGGCGCTGTGCGTGGAAGTGGGCGGCACCATCACCGGCGAGCATGGCGTGGGCATCGAGAAGATCAATTCCATGTGCGCGCAGTTTGCGCCGGCCGAGCTGGAAGCGTTCTTCTCGGTGAAGCGCGCCTTCGATACGGCGGGGCTGCTCAATCCCGACAAGGCCATTCCCACGCTGAACCGTTGTGCCGAATTCGGCAAGATGCGCGTCAGCGGCGGCATGCTGCCGTTCTCCCATTTGCCGCGTTACTGAACGGAGCAGCATGACGAACAACCTGACCACCGATATGCACTCCATCGCCCAAGACTTCAGCGTGCGCATACGCGCCGCGACGGCGGCCGGCCAACCATTGCGCCTGCGCGGCGGCGGCACCAAGGACTGGTACGGCCAGTCGCTGCAAGGCGAAGTATTCGATACCCGCGCGTACGCCGGCATCGTCGCCTACGAGCCGACGGAACTGGTGATCACCGCGCGCTGCGGCACGCCGCTGGCGGAAATCGAGGCGCTGCTGGCGCAGCACAACCAGATGCTGGCCTTCGAGCCGCCGCGTCTCGGCGCGGAATCGACCATCGGCGGCGTGGTGGCCAGCGCGCTGTCAGGCCCGCGCCGCGCCAGCGCCGGAGCGGTGCGCGACTTCGTGCTGGGCGCGGCGCTGATGGACGGCCACGGCGAGGCGCTGCGCTTCGGCGGCCAGGTGATGAAGAACGTGGCCGGCTACGATGTCTCGCGTTTGCTGGCAGGGTCGCTGGGCACGCTGGGCCTGATACTGGAGGTGTCGCTCAAGGTGCTGCCGGTGCCGGTGCGCGAGGCCAGCCTGTGCTTCGAGATGAGCGAGATCGACGCGCTGCGCCGGCTGAACGAATGGGCCGGCCAGCCGCTGCCGATATCCGCGAGCTGCTGGCACCGGGACGTGCTGTCGCTGCGCCTGTCCGGCGCGGAGGCGGCGGTGGACGCGGCGCTGCGCAAGCTTGGCGGCCAGGCGCTTGACGACGGCCCGGCGTTCTGGGCCGCGCTGCGCGATCAATCGCATGCATATTTTAGCAGCGGCGCCAGCGACGGCGCATTGTGGCGCCTGTCGGTGCCATCGGCGGCCAGCGCCATCATCCTGCGCGGCGAACAGCTGATCGAGTGGGGCGGGGCGCAGCGCTGGCTGAGGATGGACGAATGCGACGCCGCACAGGCGGCCGGCATCCGCGGCGCCGTGGCGGCCGCCGGCGGCCATGCCACGCTGTTCCACGGCGCGGACAAGAGCGTCGGCGTATTCCATCCGCTGGCGCCGGCCGTGGCGAAAATCCACGAACGGCTGAAGCGATCCTTCGATCCTGCAGGGATCTTCAACCCCGGCCGCATGTACTGACCACGCCTATGCAAACCAATCTCGCCGATTTCATCAAGAACACCCGCGAAGGCGAAGAGGCCGACGCCATCCTGCGCGCCTGCGTCCACTGCGGCTTCTGCACCGCCACCTGCCCGACCTACCAGCTGCTGGGCGATGAGCTGGACGGTCCGCGCGGGCGCATCTACCTGATCAAGCAGGTGCTGGAAGGCGCGCCGGTCACGGTCAAGACGCAAACCCACCTGGACCGCTGCCTGACCTGCCGCAACTGCGAAACCACCTGTCCGTCCGGCGTCAAGTACGGGCGCCTGATCGACATCGGGCGCAAGGTGGTGGAGGAGCGCGTCGAGCGCCCGTTCATCGAGCGCATGAAGCGGCTGGTGCTGAAGCAAGCCTTGCCGCGCAAGGCGGTGTTCACGGCGGCCCTGCGCGCGGGGCAGATTTTCCGTCCGCTGCTGTCGCCTGCGCTGCAGGACAAGATTCCGGCGATGCAGGGCGCCGGCGCCTGGCCGACGCGCGAACACGCGCGCAAGATGCTGGTGCTGGAAGGCTGCGCGCAGCCGGCGATGGCGCCCAACATCAACGCCGCCACCGCGCGCGTGCTCGATGCGCTGGGCGTGCAGCTGATGGTCGCGCCCAAGGCCGGCTGCTGCGGCGCGCTGCGCCATCACCTGAACGACCAGCAAGCGGCGCTGGACGACATGCGACGCAACGTCGATGCCTGGTGGCCGTATGTGCGGGACGGCGCGGTCGAGGCGATCGTGATGACGGCCTCCGGCTGCGGCGTCACGGTCAAGGAATACGGCCACCTGCTGGCGCATGACAGCGCCTACGCCGACAAGGCGCAGCGCATTGCCGCGTTGACGCGCGACCTGAGCGAGGTCATGCCCGAATTCGAAGAGGAATTGAAGCGCCGCGCAGGCACCGGCAACAGTAACGGCAGCGCCGGCGGACGCGTCGCCTACCACCCTCCGTGCACGCTGCAGCATGGCCAGCAGATACGCGGCAAGGTCGAGGGCGTGCTGCGCGCGGTCGGCGTCGACGTCGTGCTGTGCGCCGACAGCCATCTGTGCTGCGGCTCGGCCGGCACCTATTCGCTGCTGCAGCCGGAGCTGTCGCTGCAGCTGCGCGACCGCAAGCTGGCCAACCTGGCCGATACCGGCGCCGCCACCATCGTCTCGGCCAACGTCGGCTGTAGCGCGCACCTGCAGTCGGGCACGCAGACGCCGGTGACGCACTGGATCGAGCTGATCGACCGCGCGCTGACTTAGTTTTTTGGCGCCCGTCAAAGGCGCAGCGTAAATCAGGAACTTTGACCGTCGCCGATTGCCTCACAAGGGTGGGGAGGCAACGGCGGCGCCGGTGCGGCCTGCCTCCATGCGATCAATCGAACCAACTGGAGGAATCATGCAAAATCAAATCACCGAGTGGGGAACGGCCTTGATGACGTCGCTGTCCGCCGCCATGGCCATGCTGTTTCAGGCGATCCCGAAACTGATCGGATTTGCGGTCATACTCATCGTCGGCTGGCTGATCGCGGCCGCGCTGGCGAAAGCCATAATGGTCCTGCTGCGCTCCGTTAAATTCAATGACCTGGCACAGCGTGCCGGCCTGGCCGGCTTCTTCCACAACATGGGCATGCCGATGGATTCGGCCGGCGTGGTGGGCGCCGTGGTCAAGTGGTTCGTGCGGCTGATCGCGCTGGTGGTCGCTTTCGATGCGCTGGGACTGCCGGCGGTGTCGGAGGTGCTGCGGCAGGTGCTGCTATGGCTGCCGAACGTGGTGGTGGCGGTGGTGATCCTGGTAATCGCCGGGCTGGCGGCCAACTCGCTGGGCAAGCTGGTGCGAGGTACCGCCGCGGAAAGCGATTTGCGCAACGCCGACCTGCTGGGCAAGGTGGCCAGTGGCCTGGTGCTCGGCTTCGGCGTGATCGTGGCGATCGGCCAGCTCGGCATCGCGACCATGTTTGTCGACGCGCTGTTTGTGGCGCTGGTCGGCGCGGTGGCGCTGGCGGCGGGCCTGGCGTTCGGGCTGGGCGCGCGCGAGACGGCCGGCCAGATCATCCGCGACTGGTATGCCAAGCGCCGGACGGTGCGCGGCGTGCAGACGGCCGAAGGGATAGGCGAGGCGATCGGCCCCAGCTCGCTCAGCGAGCGGCGCATGAGCGAACGGCGCGCCGCCGTCTAGCCTATAGCCTAACCCTGCACGAACAAGGGCATCTGCGACGTGCTGGCGGCCGGTTCGCTGTGCAGGTTGAGGATAGGCGGCAGCTGGGCTGCGGCCTGCCACACCTTGGCCTGGTCGAAGCTGGCGACCCAGGGCAGCACATCGTCCGCCGGCATCGGCCGGGCGATGCCGTAGCCCTGCACCAGGTCGCAGCCCAGCCGCATCAGCATGGCGCCGTGCTCGATGGTCTCGACCCCCTCGGCGATCACGCCCAGGCCGAAGGACCTGGCCAGGCCGATGACGGCGCTGACCAGGTGCAGATCGTCGCGGTCCACCAGCATGTTGCGCACGAAGCTCTGGTCGATCTTCAGCACGTCCGCCGGCAGGCGCTTCAGGTAGGACATCGACGAGTAACCGGTGCCGAAATCGTCCAGCGCGAAGCTGATGCCCAGCGCCTGGCACTCGAGCATGATGCGGCGCACGTGGCTGATGTCGCTCAGCGCCGACGACTCGAGTATCTCCAGCTCCAGCATGTGCGGCGGCACTTGCGGGAACTCGGCCAGGATCGCCGTCAGCTGCCCCACGAAGTCGGAACGCTGGAAATGGCGCGCGGCGATGTTGACGCTGATGACCCAGTCGGGGTTGGACTCGCGCCAGACCAGCAGCTGGCGCAGGGCTTCGCGCAGCACCCATTCGCCGATGTCGACGATCACGTCGCTGTGCTCGACGATGGGCAGGAAGTCCATCGGGCCGACGATGCCGCGCTGCGGATGTTGCCAGCGCAGCAGCGCCTCCATGCCGACGATGCGGCCCTTGCGCATGTCCAGCTTGGGCTGGTAGTACAGCCGCAGTTCGCCGGCGCGCAGCGCGGCGCGGACCTCGGTGCGGCGGTTGTGATGGGTGCGGACCTGTTCGTCCAGGTCGGCGTCGAAGAAATGATAACGGTTGCGGCCCGTGATCTTGGCCTGGTACAGCGCCTGGTCGGCGTGGCGCAGCAGGCTGTCGGCGCTGATCTCGTTGCCGGTGTAGACGGCGATGCCGGCGCTGGCCGACATGCTGACCGCCTGGCCTTCGCACACATAGTCGCGCGACAGCGCCGCCATCAGCCGCTCCATCGCCCGCTCGACGCCGGCGCGGTCTTCCAGTTCGGGCAGCAGCAGCACGAATTCATCGCCGCCCAGGCGCGCCACGTAATGACGCTGGCCGGCAAAGTCGTGCAGGCGGCTGGCGGCCTGCTTGAGGATCTCGTCGCCGACGGTCTGGCCCAGCGTCTGGTTCACGTGCTGGAAGTGATCGAGGTCGAACAGGCACACGGCCAGCAGGTAGTCCTGGTCGCGCGCGCGGGCCACTTCCTGCTCGAAGCGGGCCGCCAGCGCGGCGCGGTTGGGCAGTCCGGTCAGGATGTCGTGATTGCTTTGCCAGGAGATCTGCTGCATCAGCTGGCGGCGCTCCGTCACGTCGCGGAACACCAGCACCGAACCCTGCACCTCGCCAAGCGCGGCGCGGATCGCGTTGGCCGTGTATTCGACGGTGAAACTCTGGCCGAGGCGGTTGCGCAGGCTCTGGTTGCCGACCTTGACGACTTCGCCGCCGGCGTAGATCGCCGCCATCGACTTGAGCAGCGAGTGCTGGCCGAAGTTGTTCTCCAAGACGAACACCTGATGCAGCTCCATGCCGCGCGCGCGCGACTCGGACCAGCCGGTCAGCTGCTGCGCCACGTCGTTGATGGTGGCGACCTTGCCCATCAGGTCGGTGGTGATGACGGCGTCGCCGATCGACGCCAGCGTCACTTCGATGCGGTCCTTCTCTGCCTGCAGCTGCGCCTGCGCCCGCAGCGTCTGTTCCAATTGCCGGCTCAGCTCGGACTGGCTTTGCTGCAGCTTGTACACCAGCGCCTGCACGCGCTGCGCCATGTTGTTGAAGGTGATGGCCACCGTGCGCGCCTCGAGCGTGCCGCTGACCGGCAGGCGCACGCTGTGGTCGCCGTGCTGGAAGCGGGTGGTGGTGTCGGTCACGCGCTTGAGCATGCGCTTGTTGGCGAACAAGATGATGCCCAGCAGCGTGTAGATGATGGCGATGTTGACCGTGGAGATGACGGCCTGCTGGCGCAGCGTGCGCCAGACCTGTTCCAGCGGCAGCGTCGGTTCGAAGGCCAGCACCAGCATGGCGTTGCCGATGTAGATGGTGCGGTCGATCGGCGCCAGCCCGTGCAGGTCGTGGAACCAGTCCGGAAACGAGGGCGCCGGCCGCGCGCTGCGCAGCGCCTCGAGATGGCCGCCGGCGTAGTCCAGCCGCGCCGAGACCAGGTCGGCCTCCAGCAGCAGGGCGCCGGACAGGATGTTGTCGAGGGCGGCGCGGTCCGGCGTGGTCAGCGCCGGCAGCAGGGCCTTGTGCAGGTAAACGCCCAGTTCTCCCGCGTCTTTTTGATAGCGGGCATTGGCGTATTCCGTTTCCGACTGGAACAGCAAGGTGTATCGCAGGCCCACCACCACGGCAATGATGACGAAGATGGGCAGGAACAAACGGGAATACATCCCCATCCGCATCCATTGCGAAAGTATTTTTCCAAACAACGACATAGGCGACTGATTCGATTGGAAATGACCAACGGCCATTATTACCGAAAAGTTAACCCAAAGCACGTTTTTTGGAAAACGTTTTCAGTATTTTACAACTTTCCTGACCAAGCTTATTCGGCCAACAGCTTTTCGATGTCGGCGATCAGGTCTTCCGGCTTGGTGGATGGAGCGTAGCGGTCGTAGACGGTGCCGTCCTTGCGGATCAGGAACTTGGTGAAGTTCCATTTGATCGCCTCGGTACCGAGGATGCCGGGCGCGTCCTTCTTGAGCTTCTGGAACAGCGGGTGGGCGTGGTCGCCGTTGACATCGATCTTGGCGAACAGCGGGAAGGTGACGCCGTAGTTCTTTTCGCAGAAGGCGCCGATCTCGTCGGCCTGGCCCGGCTCCTGGGCGCCGAACTGGTTGCAGGGAAAGCCCAGCACCGTCACGCCCTTGTCCTTGAACTGCTGGTAGACCGCCTCCAGCCCCTTGTATTGCGGCGTGAAGCCGCAGTTGCTGGCGGTGTTGACGATCAGCAGGACCTGGCCCTTGTACCGGCCCAGGTCGACCGGGGTGCCGGCCAGGCTGTCGGCGGTGATGTCGTAGAGTGTGCTCACGGTGCTTCCTTAGACGAGTCCCAGATGTTCGGTGCCGGCCGACAGGTCGCGGTTCTTGGCGGCCTTGCCTTCCAGCTTGATAGCCAGTCGCAGGTCGTTGACGGAGTCGGCGTTGCGCAGCGCGTCCTCGTAGGTGATCAGGTCCGCCTCGTGCAGGTCGAACAGCGACTGGTCGAAGGTCTGCATGCCCAGTTCGCGCGACTTCTTCATCAGCTCCTTGATTTCGTGGACTTCGCCCTTGAAGATCAGGTCCGAGATCAGCGGCGAATTGAGCAGGATCTCGATCGCCACGGCGCGACCCTTGGCTTCCTTCTTCGGGATCAGGCGCTGGGAAATCATGCCCTTCAGGTTCAGCGACAGGTCCATCAGCAGCTGCTGGCGGCGCTCCTCGGGGAAGAAGTTGATGATGCGGTCCAGCGCCTGGTTGGCGCTGTTGGCGTGCAGGGTGGCCAGGCACAGGTGGCCGGTCTCGGCGAAGGCGATCGCGTGGTCCATGGTCTGGCGGTCGCGGATCTCGCCGATCTGGATCACGTCCGGCGCCTGGCGCAGCGTGTTCTTCAGCGCGATTTCCCAGTCGTCGGTGTCGACGCCGACCTCGCGCTGGGTCATGATGCAGTTCTTGTGCGGGTGGACGTACTCGACCGGGTCCTCGATGGTGATGATGTGGCCGTAGCTGTTCTCGTTGCGGTAGCCGACCATGGCCGCCAAGGTGGTCGACTTGCCGGAGCCGGTGGCGCCGACCATGACCACCAGGCCGCGCTTGGACATGACGACGTCCTTGAGCACGTCGGGCAGGCCGAGATCCTCGAGCTTGGGAATTTCGCTGGTGATGGTCCGCAACACCATGCCGACCGAGCTCATCTGCACAAACGCCGACACGCGGAAGCGACCCAGGTCGCCGGGGCTGATGGCGAAGTTGGCCTCCTTGGTCAGCTCGAACGAGGCGGTCTGCTTGTCGTTCATGATGGAGCGGGCCAGGTCCATGGTGTGGGCGGAGGTCAGGACCTGCGACGACACCGGCGTCATCTTGCCGTCGATCTTGATGGCCGGCGGGAAGCCGGCGGTGATGAAGAGGTCCGAGCCCTTCTTGCTGGTCATCAAGCGCAGCAAGTCGAACATGAATTTGGATGCCTGGTCGCGTTCCATGATGTGTCCTTTAAGTCGGGGTCAGATCCGACATTTGGACACGAGCTCTGCCGTAGCGGCCGCTACGGCAGAGCTCGTGTCCAAATGTCGGATCTGACCCCAGGTTTTAGCCGGGGAAGTTGTCCGGCGTCTTGGCGGCGTTGCGGGCGGCGGCGGCGCTGATGACGTTGCGGCGCACCAAGTCCGTCAGGTTCTGGTCCAGGGTCTGCATGCCGACGTTGCTGCCGGTCTGGATCGCCGAGTACATCTGCGCGATCTTCGCTTCGCGGATCAGGTTGCGGATCGCCGGCGTGGCCACCATGATCTCGTGCGCCGCCACACGGCCGCTGCCGTCCTTGGTCTTCAGCAGCGTCTGCGAGATCACCGCCTGCAGCGATTCGGACAACATCGCCCGCACCATCTCCTTTTCATCGGCCGGGAACACGTCGACGATACGGTCGATGGTCTTGGCGGCCGACGAGGTGTGCAGGGTGCCGAACACCAGGTGGCCCGTCTCCGCCGCCGACAGGGCCAGGCGGATGGTTTCCAGGTCGCGCAGCTCGCCGACCAGGATCGCGTCCGGGTCTTCCCGCAGCGCCGAGCGCAGCGCGTTGTTGAACGACAGCGTGTGCGGCCCCACCTCGCGCTGGTTGATCAGGCATTTCTTCGATTCGTGCACGAACTCGATCGGGTCTTCGATCGTCAGAATGTGGCCGTATTCGTTTTCGTTGAGGTGGTTGACCATCGCCGCCAGGGTGGTCGACTTGCCGGAGCCGGTCGGTCCCGTCACCAGCACCAGGCCGCGCGGTTTCAAGGCGAAATCGGCGAAGATCTTCGGCGCGTTCAGTTCCTCCAGGCTCAGGATCTTCGACGGAATCGTCCGCAGCACCGCCGACGCGCCCCGTTCCTGGTTGTAGGCGTTGACGCGGAAGCGCGCCAGCCCCGGAATCGCGAACGAAAAGTCGCATTCCAGCATCTCCTCGTAGGCCTTGCGCTGGCCGTCGTTCATGATGTCATAAATCATGCCGTGCACGTCCTTGTGCTCCAGCGGCGGCAGGTTGATGCGGCGCACGTCGCCGTGTACCCGTATCATCGGCGGCAGGCCGGCTGACAGGTGCAAGTCCGAAGCCTTGTTCTTGACGGAGAATGCGAGAAGTTCGGAGATGTCCATTTATAATCCCTGTGCCTGACGTTGGTGATGTGCAGTCTGATGTACAGCTTAATAACGATTTTTTACCCGATGATTATGTCCCTGATCCCCCAGAACTTGCAAGCAATCACCTCGACTATTGTTGCCACAGCCCAAGATGTTGGCCGGCCGCCTCAGTCGGTGCGCCTGCTGGCCGTGTCCAAGACCTTCGGCCCGGAGGCGGTGCTGGAGGCGGTGGGCGCGGGCCAGCGCGCGTTCGGCGAGAATTACCTGCAGGAGGGACTGGACAAGATCAAGGCGCTGCAGGCGGCCGGCGCGCCGGCGCTGGAATGGCATTTCATCGGACCGATCCAGAGCAACAAGACCCGTCCCATCGCCGAGAACTTCGCCTGGGTGCACACGGTCGAACGCGAGAAGATCGCGCAGCGGCTGTCCGAGCAGCGGCCGGCCGGCATGGCGCCACTGCAGATCTGCCTGCAGGTGAATATCAGCGGCGAGGCCAGCAAGAGCGGCGTCGCCCCGGACGAACTGGCGGCGCTGGCCCACAAGGTCGCGGCGCTGCCGAATCTGACGTTACGCGGCCTGATGGCGATCCCCGAGCCGGCCGAGGACTTTGAACAGCAGCGCGCGGCGTTCGCGCAGCTGCGGGCGCTGTACGAGCAGTTGCGCGCCGACGGCCTGGCGCTCGATACGCTGTCGATGGGCATGTCGGCCGACATGCGCGCGGCGATCGTCGAGGGCGCCACCATCGTGCGCGTCGGCAGCGCCATTTTTGGATCACGACAATACAACAAGGCATGACGATGAAAATAGCATTTATCGGCGGCGGCAACATGGCCTCCGCCCTGATCGCCGGACTGGCGAACAAACTGACGGCCGGCGCCAACATCCACGTGGCCGACCCGAACGCGGAAGCGCTGGCGCGGCTGCACGCGCAGTTCGGCGTGACCACCGCCGCCGGCGCGGACGGCGCCGTGTCGGCGGCCGACGTGATCGTGCTGGCGGTGAAGCCGCAAAGCATGCGCGAAGTGGCGGCGCAATTGGCGCCGCTGATCTCGCCGGCCAGGCAGCCGCTGATCGTGTCGATCGCGGCCGGCATCCGCGGCGCCGACCTGTCGCGCTGGCTGGGCGGCTACGGCGCCATCGTGCGCTGCATGCCGAACACGCCGGCGCTGATCGGCATGGGCATCACCGGCATGGCGGCGACGGCCGGCGTCAGCGCGGAACAGAAGAGGATGGCGGACGACATCCTGCGCGCCGTCGGCCCCACCGTGTGGCTGGACGACGAGGCGCAGATCGATGCGGTGACGGCGGTTTCCGGCAGCGGCCCGGCCTATGTGTTCTACTTCATCGAGGCGATGCAGCAGGCCGCGGTGGAAATGGGCTTGAGCGAGGAGCAGGGCAAGCAGCTGGCGCTGGCCACCTTCGGCGGCGCCTCGCAATTGGCGATCCGCTCGAGCGAGCCGGTGTCGCTGCTGCGCGAGCGGGTCACCTCGAAGGGCGGCACCACCTACGCTGCGCTGACCAGCATGGAGGAGAGCGGCGTCAAGGCCGCCATCATCAAGGCCATGAAGGCCGCCGCCCACCGCGGCAGGGAGATGGGCGACGAACTGGGCGCGGCCAGCTAGTTCTTGCTGTCGCAGCCCTGCTTCATCGCCGCGATCCATGCGCGTATCAGCGCCACGCCTTCCTTGTGGACCGAGCCGCGTCCCAGCTCCGGCATCATGATGCCGGTTTCGGCGGAACTGAGCCGGTAGACCATGATCGACTCGTCCGGCTTGCCGGGCGCGATGCCGTAGCCATGGCCGCCGGTGCCGGCGCCCGCCGCCACCGGCGGCTTGCACAATCCCAGGTGCAGGTCGGCCGGTGCGCCGATGTTCAGATGCAGCGCCGTGGTGTTGGCCGCGCCCTTGTCGTTGTGGCAGTGGGCGCAGTTGATGTCCAGGTAGGCGCGGGCGCGCGCGTCCAGCGTTTGCGCCGGATCGCGCCAGTTGGCGTTGTGCGGCGCGGCCGCCGCCGCGTTGGCCGGCACGCCGCTCAGGTAGCCGATGCGCGCCAGGTAGTCGAGCTGGTTGACGCTCACGCCGTCGTGACTGTAGTTGCGGTTCATGTGCCGCGCCTTCGGTCCGATGGGCTGGAACTGGCGCGACTTGACGTCCGCCACGTGGCAGGACGCGCACTGGTTCACGTTCGGCACCACATAGGTCAGCCGCTTGCGGCTGCGGTCCTCGTGCACCACTTCCAGCGGCACCTGGTCGCCGGTGCGCGACAGCACGGCCTCGGTCTGCTCGGGATTCCACACGTAGGGCAGGGCGATCCAGCCGTCGGCGCGGCGCACCAGCAGCCGGGTTTCGATCAGGCGCACATTGGCCAGGTCCAGCTTGTCGCCGCCGTTCTTGCTGGTGTCGTAGGTCGCCAGCACCGCCTTGGCCGGGCCGGACGCCTTCGGATAATAGAAAGTCTTGCTGATGATGGTGCCGACCGGGAACTCGAACGTGGTGTCGGCGTTGTAGACGGCGCTCAGCCCCTTCGGCATCCACACGGTGCGCAGCTTTTGCGCATAGTCGGTGAACAGCGGCGTGTTCAGATCGTAGGGCACGACGCCGGTATTCAGGTTCAGGCGGCCGCCGGCGACGGCCATCAGATGCCAGTCGCTCAGTTTGGCCGGATTGCCTTCGGCGATGAAGCTGACCGGCTGCTGGTTTTGCGTGCATGCCGACAGTGCGCACGCCGCCATTGCCGCCAACAGCAGCGGGCGCACTGCGCTTGCTCCCATCATGATTGCGCGGCGAGCTGGGTAATGGTCACCGGCGGCAGCTTGGCCAGTTCGCAGCGGTACGGCGCGGTGTCCTTGCTCGGGTTCTTGTACTTGTTCGGGCCGTCGGCGTTGAGCACGTCCACGCCGTCCTGGATGCAGATGCGCTGGTCGGCCGGCAGCACGCCCTTGACCATCAGCTTGGTGTCCACGTAGCCGTCCCACAGCACGTCGGGCAGGTGGCCGCTCAAGCCGTACATGGCGATCTTCAGCGCCTTCAGGTCGAGGCCGTCGGGCGAGTCGCCGCCGCCCTTGAAGCGGTTGCCGTACACGTAGATCGCCTTCGGATACGGGTCGTAGCCGGCGGCCACGCCTTTTTCGGTGTAGTAGCCGGTCGAGTGGTAGCTGGAGATGATGACGTTGGCGGTCTGGTTGTCGGTGACGTCGTTGTCGAAGATTTCCACTTTCGAATTGGAGTTGATGACGATGCCGGAACCGGCCGGCACGCTGGCCACCGCCGTGCCGCGCGCGGCGAAGTTGCCCAGGTTGTTCTTCTCGACCTTGTTCTTGTACACGCGGGTGCTATGGCCCGGCTGCGACAGGTTGGGCATGTTGAACACCAGGATGCCGCCGGTGTTGTTGGTGGCGACGTTGTCGTAGACGTCGGCGTTGATGGTGTTCTCGATCTCGATGCCGGCCACGTTCTGCTCGGCCCGCGAGCGGCGCACGACCACGCCGTTGGACTGGCCGACGTAGATGCCGGCGTCGGACGCGGCGATCGCCACGCAGTCCTCGATCAGCACGTTTCTGGTCTTGACCGGGTAGATGCCGTAGGCGCCGTTGCTGACCTTGGAGCCGCCGGTCCATTGCACCTTGACCTTGCGGATGGTGATGTTGTCGCCGTCGTTGATCTTCAGGCCGTCGCCCTTGGAGTCCTCGATGGTCAGGCCTTCGATGGTGAAGTTGCTGGAGTAGACCAGCATGCCTTCCGGTCCGGTGATCTGGCCCTTGAACGAGAGGATGGTCTTGTCCATGCCGGCGCCGCGTATCGTCACGCCGTTGCCGCGCAGGGTCAGGCCGCTGGTCAGTCGGTAGGTGCCGGCGGGGATCTCGACCACGCTGCCGGGCTTGGCGTCCAGCAATTGCTCTTGCAGTTTTTTCTGGAAGACCGCGTCAGCGCTGGCCGTTTCGGCGGACACCGGTGCTTCGGACTTGCTGCAGGCGCCCAACAACACGCCGATGGAACCGCAAAGTGCGACTGCGCGTATAGCCTTGTACATGTTGTCCCCTGATTTTTTTATTGGTCAATGTAGCGTGCCTGGCAACGTTGAGTATAGCAGCATGTTTTCGGCCGCAACGGCGTATCATGGCCCTTGTCGCGCCATGTGGCGCGGCAGCGACGGAAAGGAAAAAGATGACGAATCGCCGAATATTTATTCTCAACACCTGCGCCGGCCTGGCCGCCGCGACGCTGGGATGCATGGCGTGGGCCGACGACCGCGTGGCGCTCAAGGAGGACGAGCCGCAGGCGAAAGAGTTCAACTACTTGATTGACGCCGGCAAGGTGGACCGGCAAAAATTCCCCGAGTTCAAACCCGGCGACCAATGCAGCAAATGCCAGATCTACGAGGATGGCCCGAATGGTATGGGCGGCTGTCCCATCTTCGCCGGCAAGCTGGTGGCGGCCGGCGGCTGGTGCAGTTCGTTCGGGTGACATGGATTACGCTGCTTTCAAAGCTGTCGGCCTGGCGCTTCCCGCGGTGGAAGAGTCGACTTCGTATGGCACGCCGGCGCTGAAGGTCAAAGGCAAGCTGATGGCGCGGCTGAAGGAGGATGGCGAGTCGGTCGCGGTGCGCGCCACGTGGGAAGAGCGCGAACGCCTGCTGACGATAGCGCCGGAAACCTACTACATCACAGACCATTACCGCGAACATCCGTGGGTCCTGCTGCGCCTGCCGCAGGCGCACCGCGACGGTGTGGCGGTGCTGCTGGCGAAAGCATGGCTGATGGCGGCGCCGAAGTCGGTGCTTAAGCTGCATGGTGCCAGTGTGGAGGCTGGTATGCAGTGGCCATTGCGAGAGTGCCAATAACCCGCCGCTTCAGCTGACTGTCCGGAATCAACCAGGATCATGATTTAGCGCGATTTACTTCCTGGCGATCAGCAGCCCGAAGATGACGCCTATCGTGGCGCCGAGGGTGACGGCTTTCCATGGGTTGTCATGCACGTAGACGTTGGCCGATTCGGCCGCGCCGCGGCCGCGGGCGATGACGCTGTCCTCCAGCTTGCGCAGGTCGGCCCTGGCGGTGCGCAGCGAGTCGTCGAAACGGGCGCGGGCTTCGGAGGCGACGGCGCTTGCCTGGCCGGCGGTGTCCTGCAGCCATTTCTCCGCTTCGCCGATGGTGCTTTTCAATTCGTCCATCAGCTTGTCGCGCGCTGTGTTGCTGGCGGCCTGGCTGTCGGAGATGGCTTTACCGTTCTGTTGAGTCTGATCCATGATGACCTCGTCTAGGTGGCTGGTGGCTGGGGGATAATCAGTGTAGACAGCGGGGCCCGCGCCGTCTTGCGGTGGCTCAATCGTGCAAGCCTGCCATCGCGCTATCGCAGCGCGTAGTCGAGCGCGACGCCGGCGAACACCGCCGCGCCCAGCCAGTTGTTGTGGCGGAAGGCGTAGAAGCAGGGATCCCGTTCGCGGCCGCGTATCAGCGTGTAGTGATAGCAGGCGATGCCGGCCGCCACCGCCACGCCGCCGGCAAACCACACGCCCATACCCAGCTGCCAGCCGCACGCCAGCAGCAAGCCCAGATGCACGGCGTAGCACAGCATCACCGCCGCCACGTCGTAGCGGCCGAAGGTGATGGCCGAGGTCTTGATGCCGATCTTCAGGTCGTCGTCGCGGTCGACCATCGCGTACTCGGTGTCGTAGGCCACGGCCCAGAACACGTTGCCCAGCAACAGCACCCAGGCCACCACCGGCACCGCGCCCTGCAGCGCGGCAAACGCCATCGGGATGCCGAAGCCGAAGGCGATGCCCAGGTAGGCTTGCGGGATGGCGAAGAAACGCTTGAAGTAAGGATAGGTGCCGGCGATGATGACGGCGGCCACCGACAACTGCTTGGTCAGCGCGTTCAGCGGCAGGATCAGGCAGAACGACAGCAGGGCCAGCGTGGCGGCGATCGCCAGCGCTTCCTTGCCGCTGACGCGACCGCTGGTGATCGGCCGCTGCGCGGTGCGCTTGACGAACTTGTCGATATCCTGGTCGGCGTAGTCGTTCATCGCGCAGCCGGCCGAGCGCATCAGCAGCGTGCCGAGCGCGAAGATGCCGACGACGGTCCAGTCCGGCTTACCGTTGGAGGCCAGCCACAGCGCGCACAGCGTCGGCCACAGCAGCAGCAGCGTGCCGATAGGTTTGTCCAGCCGCACGAGGCGGAAATACAGCTCCAGCTTGTTCATGGATGACGTCGTTCGTAGGGAAAGATGGGATTATCGCAAATCCCGCGCCCGCCGGTGCGGCGGCGCCGTCATCCGGCGCTGAGCGGGGTGACGCCGGGCAGGTTGCAGGCGGCGACCACTTCGCACACGGCGTCGATGGCGGACTTGCGGGTGAAGCTTTTGCGCCACACGATGACCACCCGGCGCGACGGCTCCGGCAGGTCGAAGGGACGGAAGCGCAGCATGCCGTCGTCGCTGTCCATGTCCGGCACCGAGGCGCGCGGCAGCACGGTCAGGCCGATGCCGCTGGCGACCATGTGACGGATGGTTTCCAGCGAGGAGCCCTCGAAGGTGCGCTGCATGCCGTTGCCCGGTGCAGAGAAACGGGCCATCTCGGGACATACTTCCAGTACCTGGTCGCGGAAGCAGTGTCCGTTACCAAGCAGCAGCATGTTTTCGGTCTTGAGGTCGTCGGCGGGGATGCTCTTGCGCTTGGTCCACGGATGCTGGGCCGGCATCGCGACCACGAACGGCTCGTCGTACAGCGCCTGCAGCGCCATGCCGTGCTCCGGCAGCGGCAGCGCCATGATGGCCGCGTCCAGTTCGCCCTGGCGCAGCATTTCCAGCAGGCGCACGGTGAAGTTCTCCTGCAGGATCAGCGGCATCTGCGGCACTTTGTCTATCATGCCCTTGACCAGCGGCGGCAGCAGGTAGGGGCCGATGGTGTAGATCACGCCCAGGCGCAGCGGTCCGGCCAGCGGATCCTTGTTCTGTTTGGCGAGTTCCTTGATGGCGGCGGTCTGTTCCAGCACGCGCTCGGCCTGGGCGACGATTTGCGCGCCCAGCGGGGTGACGGAGATTTCGGCGCCGCCCCGTTCAAACAGGACCACGCCCAGTTCATCTTCCAGTTTCTTGATGGCGACCGAAAGCGTAGGCTGTGCAACATAGCAAGCTTCGGCCGCGTGTCCGAAGTGTTTCGCTCGTGCAACAGCAACGATGTATTTCAGTTCGGTCAGTGTCATGAAATGTATTTGAACACAGGCGATGCTGGGATGCAATAATTAGAAAAGCTATTGTAGCGGAATGCTGCCGATATAATGCGGCGTAACCATCGAAAGGCAAGTATGTCCTCCACATTTGGTCCAGAAGAGGCGCAGGCCTACCTGCACAAGCTGCTGAAGGTGATGCACCACACCGGCGGTTCGGATTTGTTCATTTCCGCGGATTTCCCTCCCAGCATGAAGTCGCAGGGGGCGATGAAGCCGCTGAGCCAGCAGAAGCTGACCGGCTCCGTGACCCGCGCGCTGGCCCTGTCTATCATGAACGACAAGCAGAAGCGCGAGTTCGAGGCTGAGCTGGAATGCAACTTTGCCATCTCGCTGCCGGACGTCTGCCGCTTCCGCGTCAACGTCTTCGTGCAGCAGCAGAACGTGGCGATGGTGATACGGACCATCGCATCGGAAATACCGAATTTCGAAAAGCTGGACCTGCCCGAGGTGCTGAAGGAAGTCATCATGACCAAGCGCGGGCTGGTGCTGGTGGTCGGCGGCACCGGCTCCGGCAAGTCCACCACGCTGGCGGCGATGATCGACTACCGCAACGCCAATTCGGCCGGCCACATCATCACGGTGGAGGATCCGGTCGAGTACGTGCACAAGAACAAGGGCTGCCTGATCACGCACCGCGAGGTGGGCGTCGACACGCTGTCGTGGCACAACGCGCTGAAGAACACGCTGCGCCAGGCGCCGGACGTGATCCTGATCGGCGAGATCCGCGACACCGAGACCATGGAGCACGCGATCGCGTTTGCCGAGACCGGCCACCTGTGCCTGGGCACGCTGCACGCGAACAACTCCAACCAGACCATGGACCGCATCATCAACTTCTTCCCGGAAGAGCGGCGCAACCAGCTGCTGATGGATCTGTCGTCCAACCTGCGCGCCATCGTGTCGCAGCGGCTGGTGCGCACCGAGGACGGCAAGGGCCGCAAGGCCGCCATTGAAATCCTGCTCAACACGCCGACCATCGCCGAGATGATCTTCAAGGGGAACTTCCAGGCGATCAAGGAAATCATGCACAAGTCGCGCGAGCTGGGCATGTGCACCTTCGACCAGGCGCTGTACGAACTTTATAATAAGGGCTACATCGCTTACGAAGAGGCGATCCGCAACGCCGACTCGGCCAACGGCCTGCGCCTGCAGATCAAGCTGCGCGGCGACCGCAAGGAACCCGGCGACAACAGTCCGTCCGCCGGCGCCGACTCGCTCAGCATGCAGATCGACGAAGAGCCGGACGAAGAAGAATCCAAGTAGAAAAGAAACCTGATGCCTCAATTTGAAACCAAGCTCTGCACCCGTGAACAACTGGCCGCCCGCGTGGCCGCGCTGCCCAAGCCGGTGGTGCTGACCAACGGCGTGTTCGATATCCTGCACCGCGGCCATGTGACCTACCTGGCGCAGGCGCGCGCGCTGGGCGCCTCGCTGGTGGTGGCGGCCAACACCGACGCCTCCGTCAAGCGGCTGGGCAAGGGCGACGACCGTCCGCTCAACACCTGCGCCGACCGCATGGCGGTGCTGGCCGCGCTGGAGTCGGTCAGCCTGGTGGTCGATTTCGACGAGGACACCGCGCTGGAAGTGGTGCAGCAGGCGCGTCCGGAAATCTACGCCAAGGGCGGTGACTACCAGATGGATGCGATCCCGGAAGGCCAGGCCGTGCTGGCCTACGGCGGCCAGGCCATCGCCATCGATTTCGAGCATGACCGCTCGACCACCAAGCTGCTGACCAAGGTGCGCGCCCAGCGTCCTTAGGTTCCTCATGCGCATCCTGCTTTCCGCCTTCGCCGCGCTGGTTTTTCTCGGCGTGCTGTGGGGGCCCGCGTTTGCCGTCGCGCTCAAGTTCTGGCGGCGCGGCGACGCGCGCGCCTTTCGCCAGCTGCGCTTCCTCTGTCCGGCCCAGCTGATCGCGACAGTGTCGCTGGCGTTCGCGGCCGACCTGCTGGGCTTGCGCAACCCGGCCGCGCTGGTGGCCGCCAGCACCGTCTGCACGAGTCTGCTTGGCGCCGGCGCGCTCGCTTTATGGCTGTCGTTTTCGAGTCGTGCGCGGGCTGACAGGTCCTGAAAAAACTCCTAGACTGAATGCCGCACAGGTATCCGGGGAGGAGACATCATGGAACTGCATCTGCAATCACATCATTGGCAGGCGCGCCTGCCGGACTGGGCCGCCGCTGCGGTGGCGGGCTTCGGCGCCGGCGGCGTGCTGATGCTGCTCGAGCCGATCTGGCTGGCCGCGACCGGCAGCGACGATCCCTGGCTGGCGACCCACATGATCGCCGCGCTGGTGATGGGCTGGGACGCGCTGCAGGGCAGCGGCTACAGTCTCGGCGTCACCGTCGCCGCGCTGCTGGTGCACTACTCGCTGGGCGTGGCGTTCGGCGTCGTGCTGGCCGCCATCATCGCGCCGTTCCGTCTTGATTCCAGCATGGGGCTGGCGCTGGCCGCCGGCGCCGTGTTCGGATTGCTGCTCTACGCGCTGAACTTTTATGGCATGGCCGCGGTCTATACATGGTTCGTAGCGCTGCGAGGGTGGCCGACGGCCATTGCCCATGTCATTTTCGGCATGGCCGCAGCCTTCATTTATCTCAAGCTGGAACGGCCGAGCCGGCCGCGCTAGCTTCAGGAAGAGGCCATGGCGTTAGCTCTCGTATTGATACTGATCGTAGTTGGCGCCCTGGAATTTCATTACATGAGTCCGTGGTGGCTGACGCCTATCGCGTCGAACTGGCAGCAGATGGATGACGCGCTGCTGCTGACCTTTGCCATCACCGGCCTGCTGTTCGTCGTCATCCACCTGTTCGTGGCGTATGCGCTGGTGACGTTCAAGCACCAGGACGGCGTGCGCGCGGCCGCCGCGCATGGCAGTACAAAACTGGAGTGGTGGCTGGTCGGCGCCACCACGGTGGGCATCATCGCGATGCTGGCGCCGGGCTTGTCGGTATACGCCAAGCTGATCGATCCGCCGGCCCATGCGATGGTGTTTGAAGTGCTGGGCCAGCAGTGGCAGTGGCACTACCGCCTGCCCGGCAAGGACGGCAAGCTGGGCAGTACCGACGTGCGCTTCATCAACAACAGCAATCCCTATGGCCTGAATCCGGCCGATCCCAGCGGCCAGGACGACCTGCTGGTCGAGGGACAGGAAGTGCATATTCCTGTCGGCCGGCCGGTGCGCGTGCTGCTGCGCGCGCAGGATGTGCTGCACGATTTCTACGTGCCGGAATTCCGCACCCGCATGAACATGGTGCCGGGCATGGTGACGTCGTTCTGGTTCACGCCTTCGCGGACCGGCAAGTTCGAGGTGATGTGCGCGCAGCTGTGCGGCATCGGCCATTTCAACATGCGCAGCTACGTGGTGGTCGACGACGGCCCGGCCTACCAGGCCTGGCTGGAGGCGCAGCCGACGTTTACCGCGCGGATGTCGGCGGTGTCGGCCGGCGGCGACGAGCCCGGCAAACAGGGCCGGCTGCTGGCGCAGTCGCGCGGCTGCGCGGCCTGCCACAGCGTGGACGGCAATCCCGGCGTGGGGCCGACGTGGAAGGGCCTGTTCGGCAAAAACGAAACCATGAACGACGGCGCCTCTGTGCACGTGGACGAGACGTATCTGCGGGAATCGATCACCAATCCGGCCGCGCGCGTCGTCAAGGGCTATCAGCCCATCATGCCGGCTCAGCAGCTGAGTCCGGCCGAGGTTGGGCAACTGGTCGACTACATCAAGACCATCAAGCAGTAGGAGGCGACGATGAGCTACGGCGGCGGGCATCCCCAGAGTTTCTGGACGCGCTATGTGTGGAGCCAGGACCACAAGGTGATCGCGATCCAGTACACCATCACGGCGCTGGCGATCGGCATGGTGGGGCTGGTACTGTCCGACCTGATGCGGCTGCAGCTGGGCTTTCCCGGCAAGTTCGCCTTCATCGACGCCAGCCGCTACTACCAGTTCATGACCATGCACGGCATGATCATGGTGGTGTACCTGCTGACGGCGCTGTTCCTGGGCGGCTTCGGCAACTACCTGATCCCGCTGATGGTCGGCGCGCGCGACATGGTGTTTCCCTTCCTGAACATGCTGAGCTACTGGTTCTACCTGCTGGCGGTGCTGATACTGGCGGGCAGTTTCTTCGTGCCGGGCGGTCCCACCGGCGCCGGCTGGACGCTGTATCCGCCGCAAGCCATCCTGCCGGGCACGCCGGGCACGGAATGGGGCATCGTCGTCATGCTGGTATCGCTGCTGGTGTTCATCGCGGCGGCCACGATGGGCGGGCTGAACTACGTCACCACGGTGCTGCAGGCGCGCACCCAGGGCATGACACTGATGCGCATGCCGCTGACGGTATGGGGCATCTTCACCGCCACCATCCTGGCGCTGTTCGCCTTCCCCGCGCTGTTCGTCAGCGGCGTGATGATGCTGTTCGACAAGGCGCTGGGCACGAGCTTCTTCATGCCGGCCGTGGTGTCGATGGGCCAGCACCTGCCGCACCAGGGCGGCAGTCCGCTGCTGTTCCAGCACCTGTTCTGGTTCTTCGGCCATCCCGAGGTGTACATCGTGGCGCTGCCGGCGTTCGGCATCATTTCCGACCTGATCAGCGTGCACGCGCGCAAGCAGATCTTCGGCTACAGGATGATGGTGTGGGCGATCATCGTCATCGGCGGACTCAGCTTCGTGGTGTGGGCGCACCACATGTATGTGAGCGGCATGCATCCGCTGTTCGGCTTCTTCTTCGCCACCACCACGCTGATCATCGCGGTGCCGACCGCGCTCAAGGTCTACAACTGGACGTTGACCTTGTGGCGCGGCGACATACACCTGACGGTGCCGATGCTGTTTGCCGTTGGCTTCATCAGCACCTTTGTCATCGGCGGGCTGACCGGGCTGTTCCTTGGCAATGTGAGCGTGGATATCCCGCTGTCCAACACCTACTTCGTGGTCGCGCACTTCCACATGGTGATGGGCGTGTCGCCGGTGCTGGCGGTGTTCGGCGGTTTGTATCACTGGTTTCCCAAGGTCAGCGGGCGCATGTACGACGTCATGCTGGGCCGCGTGCATTTCTGGGTGACCTTCATCGGCGCCTACCTGATCTTCTTCCCGATGCACTACCTGGGCTTGCTCGGCATGCCTCGCCGTTACTATGCGTATGAAAATTATTCGTTCATTCCGGAATCTGCGCAGACGCTGAACGCGTTCATCACCATCGTCGCGCTGGTGGTCGGTGCGACGCAGCTGTTGTTCCTGCTGAACCTGTGCTGGAGCGCGGTGCGCGGGCGCGTGGCCGGCGGCAATCCGTGGCGCGCCGCCAGCCTCGAATGGCAAACCCCGCAAACGCCGCCGGTGCACGGCAACTGGGGCGAGCAGCTGCCGGTCGTGTATCGCGGCGCGTACGACTACGGCCGGCAGGACGGCGACAGCGACTACCTGCCGCAAAACCACGGGCCTGACGAAGAGGCACGGCGGCGGCCGGCGGGCGCCGCGGCCAAGCTGTCCGAGGAGGAAAGCACGCCATGAATTCCAGTCTTTACCTGGTGACCGGGCATGCCGGCACCGCCGCCCGGCGCACCGGCCTGTGGCTGCTGATGGGCGTGATCGCCATGCTGTTCTTCCTGTTCAGCGCGGCCTATGTGATGCGCATGGGGCTGCCGGATTGGCGGCCGCTGCCGATCGTGCCGTGGCAGCTGTGGCTCAGCACGGCATTGCTGGCGCTGGCCAGCGTTGCGTGGCAGCGCGCGTGGCGCGCGGCGGACTGCGGCAAGACGGCGGTGTCGTGGCGTGCCTATGGCTTGGCGTGCCTGTGTTCACTGGCCTTCCTGGCCTCGCAGCTATGGGCGTGGCAAGCCATGATCGCGGCCAACTTCGCGCTGGACGGCAATCCGGCCAACAGCTTCTTTTACCTGATCACCGGACTGCACGGCCTGCACGTGATCGGCGGCCTGGTTGTCGCAACGTGGGCGGCGGGCAGGGTGGCGACGATACAGCTGTGCGCGCGCTACTGGCATTTCCTGCTGGGATTGTGGCTGGTCATGTTCGCGCTGTTGTTCTGGCTGACGCCGGAACTGGTGCAGCAGATTTGCGGAGGTGCGCCATGAGCGACAAGACGGCAGGCTGGCAAGGCATGGTGGCGGACTGGTCGGGTGACCGGGAGGCGTTTCGTGTGCCGTGGGGCAAGGCGATGATGTGGATCTTCCTGCTCAGCGACACCTTCATCTTCGGCAGTTTCCTGACCGGCTATATGTCGGTGCGCATCTCGACCACGGCGGCCTGGCCCAATCCCAGCGAGGTGTTTTCGCTGACGATAGGCGGCACGCAGCTGCCGCTGATACTGATCGCCATCATGACGTTCGTGCTGATCACCAGCAGCGGCACGATGGCGATGGCGGTCAACTACGCCTACCGGGGCGAGCGGGCGGTGTGCTCCCGGCTGATGCTGCTGACCGCCGCGCTGGGGGCGACCTTTGTCTGCATGCAGGCGTTCGAGTGGAGCAAGCTGATCGGGGAGGGCGTGCGGCCCTGGGCCAATCCTGACGGCGCAGCGCAGTTCGGCGCCTGCTTCTTCATGATCACCGGCTTCCACGGCCTGCACGTGACGGCCGGCGTGATCTACCTGAGCATCATTGCGGCGAGGGTGCGGCGCGGCCATTATGAAAAATACGACATCGTCGAAATCGCCGGCCTGTACTGGCACTTCGTCGACCTGGTCTGGGTGTTCATCTTTGCGCTGTTTTATCTTTGGTAGGGGGCGCCATGGAATCGACCACGCATCCGATCGGCCTGTACCTGAAGGTGTGGCTGCTGCTGTTCGTGCTCAGCACGTTTTCCTACCTGGTCGATTTCTTCCACGTCGAAAGCTATCTGCGCTGGACGCTGATCCTGCTGCTGATGATGGCCAAGGCCGGGCTGATCGTGGCGGTGTTCATGCACCTGCGCTGGGAGCGCGCGGCGCTGATGTACGCCATCCTGGCGCCGCCTGCCTGCCTGCTGGTGCTGGCCTGGCTGATGTGGCTGGAGTCCGGCTACACCTTCTTCACCCGCATGCTGTATTTCCGTTGACGGCGGAGGTGCTAAACTGACGGCACCATGCCTACCGAAATCGATCTCCGCAGCTACGATGCCGTACCGTCGGCGGGCGTGCACAGCTTCGCCCAGCTGGTGCTGCCGCTGAAGGGCAAGCTGACCCTGGACATCGACGGCGCCGGCGGCGTCGCGCACCCGCTGCGCGCGGCGTTCATCGAGCCGGGCCTGGTCCATACGCAATTCTCCCGCGAACCGAATCAATCACTGATACTGGACTTCGACCTGGCGGCCGTGCCCGAGGCAACCGCCGGACGGCTGGCCGAGCGGCCGTATGCGCCGATCAGCGCGCCGGCGGCCAAGCTGATCGACTTCATCGCACTGATGCGCGCGCAATCCGGCGCCAGCCCGGCCTTGCTGGCCAACTGGACACCGCTGCTGCTGGAGTCGCTGGCGCAACAGGAGATCCGGCCGGCTTCACGCCTGCTGGCCGCGTTGAGCCGCATCGAGACACATCCCGGCCAGCCGTGGAGCACCGAGACGATGGCCGGGGCCGCGCACATGAGCGTCAGCAGCCTGCACCGCGTGTTCCGCGACGAGCTGCAGACCACGCCTCTGGCCTGGCTGACTGACATGCGCCTGCGCTGGGTGTGCCGCCAGTTGGCGGAAACCGATCTGCCTATCGCCCGGCTGGCGACGGCGGCCGGCTACGCCGACCAGAGCGCGCTGACCCATGCGATGCGCCGCGCACTGGATGTCACGCCGCTGGCCTATCGCAAGCGCGAACGGCAGGATCAGACAAGAATCCGCTAGCCCTGCACAATCCTTCCCGGCAGTCCGCGCCGACAATCACCGCTTCGATGACAGGAGGCGGTATGTGGTATGGCGTGTTGTGCGGCCTGGCGGCCGGGGCGATGTGGGGCACGATCTTCGTGATGCCGAAGTGGCTGGCGGACTTTACGCCGCTGGAACTGGCGCTGGGGCGCTACCTGGCCTACGGGCTGATCATGCTGGTGCTGCTGGCGCCGCGCCTGGCGGGACTGCTGCGGCGGCTGATGCCGTCCGACTATCTGGTCCTGCTGCGCCACGCGCTGGCCGGCAATATCGTCTATTACCTGCTGCTCTCTTGCGGCGTACAGCTGGCCGGCGTCGCCGGTGCTTCGCTGGTGATCGGCTTGCTGCCGCTGAGCGTCACCTTGCTCGGGCGGCGCGATCATGGCGCGGTGTCTTTGCGCGTGCTGGCGTGGCCGTTGCTGCTGGTGGTGGCCGGCATGGTGTGCATCAACGTCGAAGTGTTTTCGCGGGGCGAGGGCGTCGCCGCATGGCCGACGCTGGCCGCGGGCATGCTGTGCGCGTTCGGCGCGCTGGTCTGCTGGACCTGGTATGCGGTCGACAACGCACGCTTCCTCAAGCGCAACCCTCGCTTCAGCAGCGCCGATTGGTCGGGGCTGTACGGCATCAGCAGCGGGCTCGTCGCACTTTTGCTGGCGCCGGTGCTCTGGCTGGCGACATCCAAGGCCGCCGCCCCGCCGCGCGACTGGCTGCATTTCTGGCTGGTGATTACCCTGGTGGCGACGGCGGCGTCGGTGATCGGCAACCAGTTGTGGAACATCGCCAGCCGCCGCGTGCCGGTGACCTTGTCCGGCCAGCTGCTGCTGTTTGAAGTGCTGTTCGGGCTGCTGTACGGTTATCTCTACCAGCGCCGGGCACCGCATCCGCTGGAATGGCTGGCGATCGTGCTGCTGGTGGCCGGTGTTGCATGGTCGGTATGGCTGCACGCCGAGCGGCGGCCCGCTGCGGCGTATCAGGCGCCGCCGGCGTAGCCGTTCTGGCGCCAGGCTTCGAACACCACCACGGCAACCGTGTTCGACAGGTTCAGGCTGCGGTTGTCGGGGCGCATCGGCAGGCGGATGCGCTGGGCCGGCGGGAAGGTTTCGCGGAAGGCCGGGTCGAGGCCGCGCGTTTCGGAGCCGAACACGAACACGTCGCCGGGCTGGAAGCTGGCGTTGGCGAACGGCGAGGACCCGTGCGTGGTCATCGCGTACATGCGGGCCGGATCGGGCTGCACCTCGGCCAGGAAGGCTGGCCAATCCTTGTGCACTTTCATCTGGGCGTACTCGTGGTAATCCAGTCCGGCGCGCTTGAGCTTGGAGTCCTCCAGCGGGAAGCCCAGCGGCTCGATCAGGTGCAGCTGGGCGCCGGTGTTGGCGCACAGGCGGATGACGTTGCCGGTGTTGGGCGGGATTTCCGGCTGGACTAGTACGACGTGAAACAAGGTGATTCTCCTCTATCGGTTCAATGGGGCGGCGTGCGGGCAAACACCAGGTTGCTCACGCGCGCGGCGCCGTGGCGCTTCAATGTTGCCGCCAGTTCGTTCAAGGTGCGGCCGCTGGTCATGACGTCGTCGACGAGGCCGATGTGGCGGCCCGCCACCAGGGCCGCGTCCGGTATGGCGAAGGCGCCGGCGATGTTTTGCTGGCGCTGGTCGGGGGCGACGCTGCTCTGGGCCGTCGTGTCGCGCATGCGCACGGCCAGGCGCGGGTGCAGCGCGACGCCCAGGCTGCGCGCCAGCGGCCTGGCGATTTCCAAGGCTTGATTGTAGCCGCGTTCGGCCAGCCGGCGGGGACCGAGTGGGACCGGGCACAGCAGCGCGGGCAGCGCAAAGCCTGGTTGCTGCAGGACGGCGTCGCGCAGCAGGCGGGCGAACAGCGTCGCCAACGCGAGGCGGTGGCCGAATTTCAGCTGCAGCACCAGCTGGTCGATCGGCATCGCGTAATCGGCCGCCACCAGCGTGACGTCGAAGGCCGGCCGGTGGCTGCGGCAGGCGCCGCACAGCTGCTTGTCGGCGCCCGCCGGCAGCGGGTTGGCACAGCACGGGCAGCGCGGGACGGCGGCATCGCTGCCGAAAAATTGGGCGGCGCATCCGGGGCAGAGCAGGTCGTCGCTGTCGGCGGCGCACAGCGAACAGGACAGCGGCAGCAGCGCGCGCAGCAAACCGCCGCTGGCGCGGCCCAGCAGCCGGCGTATCGTATGGTGAGTCGGGAGCTCGATCACGCTTTTGCCTTCAACCATGTACACTGCCGCATTATCGCATTACACGCTTATCGACCATGCAAGTCCCCGCAAATCCCCCCAAATTAAGCGCGCCGATCGACCAGGAGCGCGTGCGCGCCCTGTTCGGCCGCCCCGAACGCATCCAGCCCTCCGATTTCCTGCGCCGGGAAATATCGTCGCGCATGTTCGACCGCCTGGAACTGATCAAAATTGCACCGCAGCGGGTGCTCGACGCCGGCTGCGGTGCCGGTGCCGATCTGCCACTGTTGCAGAAATCTTATCCCGCAGCGCAAATACTCGGTATCGACGCCGCCGAGGCGATGGTGCTTGCGGCGCAGGGGCCGGTTGCGAAACAATCCTCGCTGAACCAGTTGTTGAGCAAATTGTTGCCGGCCAAGACAGGCGTGGACCTGGTCTGCGGCGATTTCGCCGACTTGCCGCTGGGGCCGAACTCGGTCGACCTGGTCTGGTCCAACCTGGCCCTGCACTGGCATCCGCAGCCGGACCGCGTGTTCGCCGAGTGGCGCCGCGTGCTGCGGGTGAACAGCCTGCTGATGTTTTCCTGCTTCGGGCCGGACACTTTCCGCGAGCTGAGGGCTGCCTTTGCCGAGGCCGACCTGGCCCAGCACACGCTGCCTTTCGTGGATATGCACGATTTTGGCGACCAGTTGGTGGAAGTTGGCTTTTCGACACCGGTGCTGGACATGGAAGTCATCACCGTCACCTACGACACGCCGCAAGCCCTGCTGGCCGACGTGCGCGCGCTGGGCGGCAATCCGCTGGGCACGCTGCGGCGGGGCTTGATGGGCAGGCAGGCATGGCGCCGCATGCTGGACGCGCTGGAGCGCGGCCGCCGGCCGGATGGCAAGCTGGGCCTGACTTTCGAGGTGATTTATGGCCACGCCTTCCGTCCGGCGCCCCGGATGACGTCCAAAGGCGAGGCGATCATCCGCTTTGACTTACCACGAAAGCCGCGCCAGTAGCGGGTTTGCGGTTACAGTGTGGTTCCCCGGGCTATGCCATAGTTGCGGATTGGATTATTTCTTGATGTGGGACGTTGTTGTTATATATAATCATTGACTAATTTTGCCAGCATGTCACGTCGCCAGCTATAAACCAGCGACCTGAGGTGCATGCGGGCAGAAACGAGCACGAACGAGCATTTGAATTAAGCAGAATCAGGCTTTTGCGTTGTCACAGGGCAGTATCTGGGGACGAGGTGAAAGGCCGCAAGGTCCCGCCGGGGTCGCGTCATGAAGATTTTTTCAGACGGGACTGGCATGGGGCCTGAAGTTGTTTAAGGAGCGGCGCCGGTTCAGTTCACCGAAATCCGGAGTCGTTAAAAAAATATTTTAATTTCTTGGGTGGTTGGGGAAAACATGAAACATGCGAAGCGACTTCAATCGTTGATGCTCGGGCTGTCGGTAATGGCGGCAAGTATCCCAGCGTGGGCGGCTGACACGGCGGCGACCGCGACGGGTACCTACGCTGCGGCAACCGGCGGTACCGGCGGCCCGGTGGCAGGGGAACTGAACCTGCAGCCTCCAGCGACCCAGATCGCGTCCGAAATCTACAGCCTGCACACCTGGATGATGCTGGTCTGCCTGGTCATCTTCGTCGGCGTGTTCGGCGTGATGTTCTACTCCATCTTCAAGCACCGCAAGTCGCTGGGCCACAAGCCAGCCACCTTCCATGAATCCACCGCGGTCGAGATCGCCTGGACCGTGGTGCCGTTCCTGATCGTTATCGGCATGGCATTGCCTGCGACCCGCACCGTGGTCGGCATGAAAGACACCTCCAACGCCGACATCACCATCAAAGTGACCGGCATGCAGTGGAAATGGGGTTACGACTACCTGAAAGGCGACGGCGAAGGCATCTCCTTCCTGTCCAACCTGTCGACCCCGCGCGCGCAAGTGGGCTCTCCCGGCTTCGAGCCGACCGAGAAGCGCGGCGACAACTACCTGATGGAAGTCGACAACGAAGTCGTGGTTCCGGTCAACAAGAAAATCCGCATGGTCACCACCGCCAACGACGTGATCCACTCGTGGTCGATCCCGGCCTTCGGCGTCAAGCAGGATGCGATCCCCGGTTTCGTGCGCGACACCTGGTTCAAGGCGGAACACACCGGCACCTATCGCGGCTACTGCTCCGAGCTGTGCGGCAAGGAACACGCCTTCATGCCTATCGTGGTCAAGGTCGTCACCGACGCCGAGTACAAGACCTGGGTCGATGGCAAGAAAAAAGAAATGGCCGCGCTGGCCGACGATCCAAACAAGACCTGGACCATCGACGAGCTGAAAACCAAGGGCGAAAAAGTCTACGGCGCCAACTGCGTGGTCTGCCACCAGGCCAACGGCAAGGGCGTGCCTGGCGCGTTCGCACCGCTGGACGGCTCGGAAGTGGTCAACGGTCCCAAGGCTGAACAGATCAACGTTCTGCTGCACGGCAAGAAGAGCGGCAAATTCTCCGCCGAAATGCCGGCTTGGAAGCAACTGTCGGATACGGATATCGCGGCTGTCATCACCTACACCCGTAATAGCTGGTCGAACAAGGCCGCCGAAAACATCGTTCAACCAGCCGAAGTTGTGGCTGCACGTAAGTAATCAGGAGCGTTACAAATGAGCACTAGCACCTTGGATCACGCACACGATCACGATCACGCTCACGACCATCCCCATGGTTTGTCGCGCTGGTTGTTTGCCACCAATCACAAAGACATCGGTACGCTGTACCTGTGGTTCTCGTTCATCATGCTGCTCTCGGGCGGCGTGCTGGCACTGATGATCCGCACCGAGCTGTTCAAGCCGGGCCTGCAGTTCTTCCAGCCTGAGTTCTTCAACCAGCTGACCACCATGCACGGCCTGGTGATGGTGTTCGGCGCGATCATGCCGGCCTTCGTCGGCTTCGCCAACTGGATGATCCCGCTGCAGATCGGCGCGTCGGACATGGCCTTCGCGCGCATGAACAACTTCTCGTTCTGGCTGCTGCCACCTGCGGCGATCCTGCTGGCGACCTCGTTCCTGGTCCCTGGCGGCGCCACCGCGGCCGGCTGGACGCTGTACGCTCCGCTGTCGACCCAGATGGGCCCGGGCATGGACATGGCGATTTTCGCGATGCACCTGATGGGCGCCTCGTCGATCATGGGTTCGATCAACATCATCGTCACCATCCTGAACATGCGCGCTCCCGGCATGACGCTGATGAAAATGCCGATGTTCTGCTGGACCTGGCTGATCACCGCCTACCTGCTGATCGCCGTGATGCCGGTCCTGGCAGGCGCGATCACCATGACGCTGACCGACCGCCACTTCGGCACCTCGTTCTTTAACGCCGCCGGCGGCGGCGACCCGGTCATGTACCAGCACATCTTCTGGTTCTTCGGCCACCCGGAGGTCTACATCATGATTCTGCCGGCGTTCGGCATCGTCTCGCAGATCCTGCCGGCCTTCGCCCGCAAGCAGCTGTTCGGCTACGCTTCGATGGTGTACGCCACGGCGTCGATCGCCATCCTGTCGTTCATCGTCTGGGCGCACCACATGTTCACCACCGGCATGCCGGTGACCTCGCAGCTGTTCTTCATGTACGCGACCATGCTGATCGCGGTGCCGACCGGCGTTAAAGTGTTCAACTGGATCGCCACGATGTGGAAGGGTTCGATGACCTTCGAAACCCCGATGCTGTTCGCCGTGGGCTTCATCTTCGTGTTCACCATCGGCGGCTTCACCGGCCTGATCCTGGCCGTGACCCCGATCGACATCCAGCTGCAGGACACCTACTACGTGGTGGCGCACTTCCACTACGTGCTGGTGGCCGGTTCGCTGTTCGCGCTGTTCGCAGGCTTCTACTACTGGTCGCCGAAATGGACCGGCCACATGTACAACGAAACCATGGGCAAGACCCACTTCTGGCTGTCGCTGATCACGTTCAACGTCACCTTCTTCCCGATGCACTTCCTGGGTCTGGCAGGGATGCCGCGCCGCTACGCCGACTACTCGGCGCAGTTCACGGACTTCAACATGATCGCCTCCATCGGCGCCTTCGGTTTCGGCCTGTCGCAAGTGTTCTTCCTGTTCTTCGTGATCCTGCCGACCATCCGCGGCGGCAAGAAAGCCGAAGCGAAGCCATGGGACGGCGCCGAAGGCCTGGAATGGACTGTGCCTTCGCCAGCACCGTTCCACACCTTTGAAACGCCACCGCAGTTCAAGTAATCATGGGCGAACAGAAGAAGCCGAATAACGCAAGGACCGGCCTGCTGTTGGCCGGCGTGGCACTGTTCTTTTTCCTGTCCGTGTTCGTTAAACGGATGTGGCTGAGCTGACGACGTGAGCGAAGACAAGGAAACCGGCGGGCTGAACCGCACGCTGCTGGGCAAGCTGATCGTGGTGGCGGTGCTGATGTTCGGGTTTGCGTACGCGCTGAACCCGTTCTACCGCCAGATCTGCGAAGCGCTGGGCATCAACGTGCTGACGCAGAAGGACGGCACGGTCAGCGCCGATACGAACACGCAGGTCGACAAGACGCGCGACGTGACGATCGAGTTTGACGGCAATGCGCAAGGTCCGTGGCGTTTCCGTCCGGTGACGCACAGCATGACCGTGCATCCGGGCGAGCTGGCGACGGTGATGTACGAGGTGGTCAACACCCAGAACCGCGAAGTCAGCGCGCAGGCGATACCGAGCTACGCACCGCAAAGCGCGATGCCGCACTTCAAGAAGGTCGAGTGCTTCTGCTTCAAACAGCAGAGCTTGAAACCCCACGAGGCGCGGCAGATGCCGGTGGTGTTCTTCATCGATCCGGCGCTGCCGAGGGACGTGAAGACGATTACGTTGTCGTACACCTTCTTCGAGGTGGGCGGTCTGGACAAGACCGCATCCAAGTAAAGGTGAGCGCCATGCAAGAGGAAAAGAAACAGGCGTCGTTCATGTATTCGATGAAGGCGGTGTTCTGGTCGTTCTTCGGCCTGCGCCGCAAGAGCGATTTCGACACCGATTCGGCGAAATTGAATCCGGTGCACATCATCATCGCGGCATTGATCGGCGTGGCCTGCTTTATCGGACTGCTGATCACGATCGTCAAGTTTGTAGTTTTAAAGTAAAACGTAGCATTCTCGAATAAAGTTGATTTAGGGAGATGAAGATGAGTTCACATAACGCCGCGGCACCGTACTATTTCGTGCCTGGTCCATCCAAATGGCCGCTGCTGGCAGGCATGTCCCTGCTGACCACCATGATCGGCGCTTCGGCCTGGGTCAATGATGCTTCGTGGGGCCCAGTCGTGAACTATATTGGCCTGGCATCGATTATCGCCGTGCTGTATTTCTGGTTCGGCGAGGCCATCAAGGAATCCGAGAGCGGCCAGTACGGCCAGCGCGTCGACCACTCCTACCGCTGGTCGATGGCCTGGTTCATCTTCTCGGAGGTGATGTTCTTCGGCGCCTTCTTCGGCGCGCTGTTCTATGCCCGCACGATCACCATGCCTTGGCTGGGCGACCTGGACCACAAGTTCATCTGGCCTGACTTCGCCGCGCACTGGGGTAACGTCGGTCCTGCCGGCACCGTGCAGGAATTCAAGACCATGGGTCCGTTCCCTATCCCGACCATCAACACCGCGTTGCTGCTGACCTCGGGCCTGACGCTGACCATCTCGCACCACGCGCTGCGCGCCGGCCACCGTGCGCAGACGGCGTTCTGGCTGTTCGCCACCATCGCCCTGGGCGCGATCTTCATGGGCTTCCAGGCCTTTGAGTATCACCACGCTTACACCGAACTGAACCTGAAGCTGACCTCGGGCATCTACGGCTCGACCTTCTTCATGCTGACCGGTTTCCACGGCTTCCACGTGACGATGGGCGCGATCATGTTGTCGGTGGTGCTGGTGCGCGTGCTGCGCGGCCACTTTACGGCAGACCATCACTTCGCCTTCGAAGGCGCGGCCTGGTACTGGCACTTTGTCGACGTCGTCTGGCTCGGCCTGTACGTCGTCGTCTACTGGCTGTAACAACGATATAATGCCGCAGCGATGTTGCTGCGGCGCTGAAGAAAAAGCCGCATGCGGGACCGTCCCGGATGCGGCTATTTTTTTTAGCAACTGAGTTAGCCGCGGATGCCGGTCGGCTGGATGTAACCGAGCTTGTGCGCGATCAGCAGCGCGGCGAACAGGGCGATCGACAATCCGACCCGCACCGCCAGCGCGCGCACGGTGTTGTTGCTTTTGCCCTTGTCGCGCATCAGGAAGAAGAAGGCGGAAGCCAGGCTGCCGATGATCAGGATAAACGCGATGGCGACAGCAATTTTCATGGCAGGACCGGTAGATGGTTTGATTGGGGTTCCATTGTAATGGGTATTGCGTTCCGTTTTAAACTGATCCCTTTCGTGGCGACCGTGCTGGTGGTCACGCTCGGCATACAGCTGGGCAACTGGCAGCAGCGCCGCGCGGCGCAAAAGATCGTGCTGCAGGCCAAGCTGGCGCAGGGCAACGCCAGCGCGCCGATGCTGCTCGACGGCGCGCCGCTGGCGGCCGAGGCGGTGGAGTTCCGTCGCGTGTCCGTCACCGGCGAATTTGTCGCCGACTGGCCGCTGTACCTGGACAACCGTCCGTCGGACGGCCGCTCGGGTTTTTATCTGCTGATGCCGTTTAAAATTGCGGGATCGAACATGCACGTGCTGGTGGCGCGCGGCTGGCTGCCGCGCGACGCGGCCGACCGCGCCAAACTACCGGTCTACGCCACGCCGGCCGGCACCGTCACGCTGGAAGGCACGGCGCGGCTGGATGCCGGTCACGTGATGGAGTTGGGCAAGACACCGGTATTGACGCCGAAAGCCATCGTGCAGAACGCCGATCCGCTGCAGGTGGCCAAGGACAGCGGCCTGACCATGCAGCCTTTCGTGGTCCTGCAGACGAGCCCGGCCAAGCCGGCCGGCGACGATGTGCGGATGGTGCGCGGCTGGCCGGCGCCGTCGCTGGGCGTGGAAAAACATCAGGGCTACGCCTTCCAGTGGTACGCACTGTCGGCGATGGCGGTTATCTTCTTTGTAGTGAACGGATTCAGACGTGGAAAACAAAAGTAATCAAAGCCGTGGGCGTTGGAAGCTGTTGCTGGTGCTGGCCGTCTGCGCGGCGCCGCTGGTCGGCTCCTACCTTACTTATTACGTCATCAAGCCCAAGGGCGGGGTGACCAACTTCGGCGCGCTGATCGACCCGCGCGAGCATCCGATCCCGGCCATGGCCAGCACCACGCTGGACGGCAAGCCCGCCACGCTGGAGAACTACAAGGGCAAGTGGATCATGCTGAAGGTCGGCCCGTCCGACTGCCGGCAGGATTGCCAGGACCAGCTGTTCGCGATGCGCCAGCTGCGCACCATGCAGGGCAAGGAGATGGAGCGCATCGAGCGGGTGTGGATGATCACCGACGAGCAGCCGCTCGACACGCTGCTGATGCGCGTCAACGACGGCACCCGCATGCTGCGCGCGCCGGCCGCCGTGATCGACAAGTGGCTGCCGCTGGAGCCAGGCGCCGGCGACCGCGCGTCCGACCACGTCTACCTGATCGACCCGCTGGGCAACCTGATGATGCGCTTCCCGAAAGGGGCCGTCTCCAGCGACACCGAGAAGGTGAAGAAGGTCCACAAGGACATCAGCAAGCTGCTGAAGGCTTCGGCGATAGGCTGACCGGCTATGCACTCGACCACCATCGCCCAAATGGCCGTGACCGCGCTGCTGGTCGCGCTGCTGCCGCTGTCGCTGGTGTGGACCTCGTCCGACGCCAACAAGTACCGCAAGCTGGTCTGGGTCAGCGTGTTCCTGACCTTCGACCTGATCGTGTTCGGCGCCTTCACGCGGCTGACCGATTCCGGCCTCGGCTGCCCGGACTGGCCGGGCTGCTACGGCGCCGCCAATCCCTTCCTCGCGCATGAGCAGATCACGGCGGCCGAAGCGCTGCTGCCGACCGGCCCGGTGACCGTGGTCAAGGCCTGGATCGAGATGATCCACCGCTACCTGGCGATGACGATCGGTGTGCTGATCGTGGCGATGCTGGCGCAATCCATTTATCAGTGGCGCAAGTCGAAAGGCACACGGCCGGAATATGCGCCGTGGCTGCCGGCGCTGCTGTTCGGCTTTGTCTGCCTGCAGGGCGCGTTCGGCGCCTGGACCGTCACGCTGAAGCTGCAGCCGGTGATCGTCACCACCCACCTGCTGCTGGGCATGGGCCTGCTGGCGCTGCTGGCCTGGTACGGCGGCCGCCAGAACCAGCTGATCTCGCCGGTGCGCACGGTGACGGCCTCGCCGCCGGCGATGCGCAACATCCGCCTGCTGGCCGGCGCCTCGGCCGCGCTGCTGCTGGTGCAGCTGGCGCTGGGTGGCTGGACCAGCACCAACTACGCCACGCTGGCCTGCACCGATTTCCCTCTGTGCGGCGGCAAGCTGGTGCCGGACATGGACTTCGAACACGGCTTCACCCTGTGGCGCGAGCTGGGCAAGACCGCGGCCGGCCACTACCTGCCGTTTGCCGCGCTGACGGCGATCCACTGGGTGCACCGCAATTTCGGCTTCGTCGTCGCGCTGGTGGCCGGCTACACGGCCTGGCGCGCGTGGGAGCACGCGGCGCTGCACCGCACCGCGCGCAATATCGCCGTCACGCTGGCGGTGCAGATCGCCAGCGGCATCGCCACCATCTTCCTCAGCTTCCCGCTGGCCATCGCGGTGCTGCACAACGCCGGGGCGGCGATGCTGGTCCTGCTGCTTACCATGTTAAACTACAAGGCTAAGTACCAGTACGACCTTGCCAAAAAGGCAGCCTCAGGCGCCGGTTTCGGGCAAGCCCAGTTCACCAAGCAACGCCAATGACCACTCAAACCATCTCCAAACCCGCCAGCCGCGCTTCACAGTACTGGGCGCTGACCAAGCCCCGCGTGACGCAGCTGGCCGTATTCTGTGCCGTGATCGGCATGTTCCTGGCCACCGACGGCATGCCGGACTGGCACGTGCTGATCGCCGCCACGGCGGGCATCTGGCTGCTGGCCGGCGCCGCGTTTGCCGTCAACTGCCTGGCCGAGCGCGAAATCGACGCCCGCATGGCGCGCACCGCCCGCCGCCCGATGGCGCTGGGCGACATCACCGTCACGCAGACCGTGGTCTTCGCCGCCGTCATCGGCGGCGCCGGCATGTGGATCCTGTACTCGCTGGTGAACCCGTTGACGATGTGGCTGACCTTCGTCACCTTCGTCGGCTACGCCATCATCTACACCATGATACTGAAGCCGGCCACGCCGCAGAACATCGTCATCGGCGGCCTGTCCGGCGCGATGCCGCCGGCACTGGGCTGGGCCGCCGTCGCCAACGACGTGCCGATGCAGGCCTGGCTGCTGGTGATGATCATCTTCGTCTGGACCCCGCCGCACTTCTGGGCGCTGGCCCTGTACCGCCGCGACGACTACGCCAAATCCGGCCTGCCGATGCTGCCCGTCACGCACGGCATGCAGTTCACGCAGTTCCACGTCTGGCTGTATTCGATCGCGCTGGCCGCCACCACCTTGCTGCCGTACGTGGTGCACATGAGCGGCCTGATTTACCTGGCCTGCGCCATCGTGCTGAACGCCGTGTTCCTGCGCCACGCGTGGAAAATCTACCGCCACTACACCGACCTGGTGGCCCGCAAGGCCTTCACCTGGTCGATCATCTACCTGTCGCTGCTGTTCGCAGCGCTGCTGGTGGACCACTACTTCAAGATCTGATGAAAAAACTCCTCGCCCTGGCCCTGGTGGCCCTGTCCGTATTGCTGGCCGCCTGCGGCGAGAAGCCTGCGCCCCGGCTGGAATTCAAGAACACCGACCTGACCGGCGCCGCCTTCGCCAAGGACTTCGCGCTGACCGACCATAACGGCAAGCCGCGCACCATGGCCGATTTCAGGGGCAAGGTCGTCATCATGTTCTTCGGCTATACCCAGTGCCCGGACGTTTGCCCGACCACGATGGCCGAGATGTCGGCCGTGATGAAGGAGCTGGGCCAGCAGGCCGACCAGGTGCAGGTACTGTTCGTCACCGTCGACCCGGAGCGCGACACGCGCGAACTGCTGGCGCAATACGTGCCGGCCTTCGACAAGCGTTTCCTCGGCCTGTACGGCACGCCCGAGCAGACCGCCGCCGTCGGCAAGGATTTCAAGGTGTTCTACGCCAAGGTGGAGGGCAAGACGCCGGGCAGCTATTCGATGGACCACACCGCCGCCAGCTATGTGTTCGACAAGCAGGGCAAGATCCGCCTGCTGGTGCGCAGCGGGCAGGGCCCGGCGCCGCTGGTGCATGACGTGAAGCAGTTGTTGTCCCTGTCCTCCTGAGGCGGGGCGCATGCGACAGCGCTTCCAACCCTATACCCGCCTCGCGGCCGTCGTCCTGCTGGTGATCGGCTGCCTGACCGTGCTGCGGCCGTTCCTGGCCGCGATCCTGTTCGCCACCGCCATCACCATCTCCAGCTGGCCCTTGTACGAGCGCCTGCTGGCCAGGTGCAAGCAGCGCCGCGCGCTGGCCGCCGCCACCATGAGCCTGGGCCTGACCCTGCTGATCATCCTGCCGCTGGCGCTGGTGACCTGGAACGTGGCCGACAACGCCTCCGATTTCTACGACCAGATCAAGGCCGGCATCGATAGCGGCACCTTGGTGCCGCCGTCGTGGCTGAAGGATATTCCGGTGCTCGGCGAAGCTGCCGACACCTATCTGCGCAAGTTGCTGGGCAGCCGCGAGGAATTGCTGAACGTCGCCAAGAACCTGCTGGAGCCGGCGCGCCGCTTCCTGCTGGGCGGCGGCATGGTGCTGGGCAGCGGCGTGGCGCAGGTCAGCCTGGCGGTGTTCGTCAGCTTCTTCCTGTACCGCGACGGCCACGCCATGCTGGCGGCGCTGGCCACCGGCATGGATAAACTGATCGGCGCGCAAAGCGTGGCCGTGGCCGATACCGTCAGCCGCACCGTGCGCGGCGTGATGTACGGCCTGCTCGGCACCGCGCTGGCGCAGGCCGGCGTGGCCGCCATCGGCTTCCTGATCGCTGGCGTGCCGGCCGTCGCGCTGATGTCGGTGGCGACCTTCCTGTTCTCGCTGGTGCCGGTCGGACCGCCGCTGATCTGGGGCGGCGCGGCGATCTGGCTGTTCAACGAAGGCCGTACCGGCTGGGGCATCTTCATGCTGGTGTGGGGCATGTTCCTGATCAGCGGCGTCGACAACGTGGTCAAGCCCATGCTGATCAGCCGCGGCAGCAGCCTGCCGTTCATCCTGGTCTTGCTGGGCGTGATGGGCGGCGTGCTGGCGTTCGGCTTTGTCGGCCTGTTCATCGGCCCGACCTTGCTGGCGGTGGGCCTGGGCCTGCTGCAAAACTGGACCAAGGGCACCTAGAAATTGACCATCTGCGCGGCGCGCTCGGCGTCGGTGTGGCGGGTGAAGATGCGCCTCAGCGTGCCGTCGTCGCGCATTGCCCGCACCGCCTGGCTGAAGCGGGCCGCCGTGGCTTCGTCGATGCGCCGACGCGACAGGATCAGTCCGGAGACGATGTTGTCCTTGGGCCGCCAGTCCATGACGCTGTAGGTGCCGGCCAGCTGCTCCTGTTTCACCAGCGGATACCAGGTGGTCGGCGTCGCCATGACGGCCTGCACGCGCCCCAGCTTGAACAGGCGCAGCATGGAAAGATGATCGGCCGTCTCGAACACGCGGCCCTGGGCGCGCAGCTGCGCCAGCCACGCCTCGTAAGCCTTGCCGTGCTTGTAGCTCTTGACCACCGCGATCTTGTAATGTGGATCGGCGAGGAAGCTTTCCATGCTGGTGACGCGCGCGCTCAGGTCCTTGTGCAGCAGGACGTAATTGCGGCCGATCATGTAGGGGATGATGGGGCCGATTTTTTCCCGCTCGGGTAGCGGGATGGCGGACACCGACATATCGATGGTGCCGGCGTTCAAGCCGGCCCAGATGCGCACCCGCGAATCGACGCTGGCTTCGATGGTGCAACCCAGCCGGCGCGCCAGTTCGTCGACCACGTCCTTGTCGATGCCGGTCCAGCTGCCGTCGGGACCCCGGTAGAACAATGCGCCGTCCTCGTAGAAGGAGACACGCAGATGCCCGCATTCGCCGGCCGGCGCCGCGCCTGGCGCGCCGGCAAGGCAGAGCAGGGTACAGCACAGGATCGAACGCCTCAGCACAGTGCCTCCTACCGGGTTAATCCAGGTCGGCGTTGTCCTCGGTGTCATCCTTCGGGATGACCTTGACCAGCAGGATACGCGGGCCGTTCATTTTCTTGGCGACGATGTCGAAACCGCGGAAACTGATGCGCTGGCCCTGTTTCGGGATATCGCCCAGTTTCAGCATAATCAGGCCGCCCACCGATTCTACCTCTTCCAGCCCGAGCTCCTCGTTTTCGATGTCGATGCCCAGTGTGCGCTCCAGCGAGAAGATCGGCAGGCTGGCCTTGCCGACCAGCGTGCCGTCGGGCTGCTTGAGCCAGTCGTTCTCGTTGAGGCGGAACTCGTCGTGGATCTCGCCGACCATCGCGCCCAGCAGGTTGTCCAGCGTGATGAAGCCCAGCGGACGCTTGCCCTTCTCGCCGATCAGCGCGAAATGCGGCGCGCCGTCGCGGAAGCGGCGGAACTGCTCCAGCGCCGGCGTGCGGGCCGAGATCGTCTCCACCGGCCGCAGGAAGGGCACCAGGTCGGTCACCGGCTTGCCCGACTGCTGGGCGAAGAACAGGTCCTTCAGGTGCACCACGCCGAGCACCGTCTCGCCATCCTTGTCGTAGTAGGGATAGCGGCTGAAGCGGTTGCGCAGCATGGTTTGCAGGTTGTCGTTCAGCGGGCGGTTGGCGTACAGGCCGATCACCTCGTTAATCGGACGCATCAGGTCGGATACGGCCAGGTCGCTGAAATCCAGCGAGTGGGCCAGGATGTTGCGCTCATCCTTGTTGAACTTTTCGCCCGGCTGGCTGGTGCGCAGGATCAGCTTCAGTTCGTCGACCGAATAGTGGCTGTCGTGGCTGCCCTTGCCGGACAGGCCGGCCAGCTTGAGCACCATGTTGGCGCTCTCGTTCAGCACCCAGATGAAGGGGTACATGGTCCAGTAAAAGCCGTACAGCGGCAGCGCGCTCCACAGACCGATCACTTCCGGCATGCGGATTGCAAGCGACTTCGGCGCCAGCTCGCCGACCACGATGTGGAGGAAGGAGATCACGCAGAAGGCGAACACGAAGGCGATGCCGTGGACGATTTCCGGCGCGGTGACGCCGATGGCCGTCAGCAGCGGTTCCAGCAGGCTGGCGAAGGCCGGTTCGCCGACCCAGCCCAGGCCCAGCGAGGCCAGCGTGATGCCCAGCTGGCAGGCGGACAGGTAGGCGTCCAGCTCGCCGTGCACCTTGCCGAGGATGCGGCCCTTGAGTCCCTGCGTCTTGGCGATGGCGCGTACGCGCGTCTTGCGCAGCGTGACGATGCCGAATTCGGCCGCCACGAAGAATCCATTGAGCGCGACCAGGAAGACGGCGAGCACGACAAGCATGAGGTTTTGCATAGGGGCCGAGCGGCGATTCGGGTAGTTAAAACATGCATCTTAAACGACTGTGCGGCAGCGCAGCGCAAAAAACGCCGCCGACGCAAGAATGTGCGTAAATTGGGGCCTGGGATTCCAGTATAGTTGGCGGCATGGTTAAAAAGACAAAAAAGGCCACCAAATGAGCGAGGGATATTACGAGAGCGTCGGGCAGTTCATCTATGGATTCAGCCGGGCGCAGACCGAATATTCGTGGTTGCTGGCGCAGATAGGCGGCCAGGCCTTGCGCTGGCCGGAAACGCCGGACAGCTACCGCAAACTGGCCGCCGCCGCCCAGGCCAGGCTGGCCGCGCTGCAGGTGGAAGACGCCGTGCTGGCCAACTTCAACGCGCTGGTCGACAAATTCACCCTGCTGGCCACCATCGAAGAGCAGTTCCTGCCCTCGTTCGACCCGGCGCAGGCCGATGCCATGCAACCGCACCTGGACCAACTCGCCGCCGCCAAGAAGCTGCTGGCAATCTGCAAGGAAGACATGACCCGGCTGCTGGCCAGCCTGTGACTGCCTTATTCGGCGATGGCGAACGGGCCGCTGTGCACCGCGCTGAGGATGGCCTCGATCGCCGGGTGGGTGATCTTGCGGGCGCTGGAGATGGCGAAGAACTGTTCCCGTAGTTCCGGGGCGTCGCCCACCAGCACCGCGCCGAACTGATCCTCGATGTCCTGCGCCAGCGCCGACGGCGCGAAGAACAGGCCCAGCCCGTTGCGGCCGAAGGTGTTCAGCATCGCATTGTCTTCAAACTCGCCGACGATGTCCGGCCGCACCTCGTGCTGCACGAACCAGGCGTCGATGCGGCCGCGCAGCGCGTTGTTGCGGGTCGGCAGCAGCAGCGGCGCGCCATGCAGGCTGGCCGGGAAGTTGCGCCGGTATTTGCGCGCCAGCCTGGGAACGCCGAACAGCTTCATGTCGCTCTCGCCCAGCAGGTGGCTGAACACCTTCAGGCTGCCGCCGGCGCGCACGGCGCGGTCGGTCAGCACCACGTCGAGCTTGCCCAGCGCCAAGTCGGCCAGCAGGTTTTCAAATTCATCCTCCATGCACACCAGCCGCACCTGCTGGTCCATCTGCTGCGTCGCCTGCAGCAGGCGGAAGGCGATCAGCTTGGGCAGCGAATCGGAAATGCCGACCGTCAGCCGCATCTTGCCCGCCTCCGCCTCGTCCAGCGCATCCTGCAACTGGTCGCCCAGCAGGAAGATCTGGTCGCAATAGATGAGCGCCAGCTTGCCGGCCTCGGTCGGCACCAGCCGCCGTCCCTGCGGCTCCAGCAGCTGCTTGCCTATCGATTGCTCCAGCGACGCCAGCTGCATGCTGATGGTCTGCACGGCCAGCCCCAGCCGCTCGGCCGCGCGCGTCACGCCGCCCTCCTTGGCCACCATCCAGAAAAAATACAGGTGGCGGAAATTCAATCCACTGGTTTTCATGATCTTCTGTTTTTACGAAGGAATACTTCAATTATCTTCTATTTTTAAAAAGTCGTTTGTTCTCTACACTGCATCCCATCGATTCATAACCAAGAGAGAAAAGAATGAAACACTTCAAAGTGTCATTCCTCGTCACGTTCCTGTGCCTGGCCGCAGCGGGCTGGTGGGGCTACGAACTATCGGGATGGGGCGGCGCCTTGTCCGCCGTGGGCATCGCCGCGATCCTGGCCGCGATGGAAGTATCGCTGTCGTTCGACAACGCGGTGGTCAACGCTTCCGTGCTGAAGACCTGGGACGACTACTGGCAGAAACTGTTCCTCGGCGTCGGCATCATCATCGCGGTGTTCGGCATGCGCTTGCTGTTCCCGCTGGTGATCGTGGCGGTGGCCGCGGACATCGGCATCATGGACGTGTGGCACCTGGCGCTGAACGATCCCAAGACGTATTCGATGCACCTGACGAATCACCATTCGGAAGTGGCGGCATTCGGCGGCATGTTCCTGCTGCTGGTGTTCCTGAACTTCCTGCTCGATGACGAGAAAGAAGTGCACTGGCTGGGCAACGTCGAGAAGAAACTCGGCTCGCTGGGCAAGGTGTCCTCGATCTCGGTAATGATTGCGCTGGGCGTCCTGCTGGGCTCCATGGGCCTGGTAGGCGAAGCGCACAAGCTGGTGGTGCTGGTGTCCGGCCTGTGGGGCATCCTGATCTACGTCGGCGTCGATGCGATCAGCAACCTGCTGGAGAAGGAAGAAGAGGGCAGCAACGTCGGTGACCTGGTCAAGAAGGGCGGTATCGGCGGCTTCCTGTACCTGGAAGTGCTGGATGCTTCGTTCAGCTTCGACGGCGTGATCGGCGCGTTCGCCATCACCACCGACGTCGTGATCATCATGCTGGGCCTGGCCATCGGCGCGATGTTCGTCCGCTCGCTGACGGTGTACCTGGTGAAGAAGGGCACGCTCGATGAATTCGTCTTCCTGGAGCACGGCGCGCACTATGCGATCGGTATCCTGGCCGCGATCATGCTGGCAAGTATGAAGTACCACATCCCGGAACTGTTCACCGGCCTGATTGGTGTTGCCTTCATCGGCGCCTCGCTGTGGTCTTCGGTACGCCACCGCCGCAAGCAGGAAGCCGCCGTCGCGATCGCAGCATAAAATTTTCAAGAATCCGGCGGGCCGTCAATTACGGACACGGCCCGCCGCCTGCAGCACCAAGTGTAAATAAGGTCCGGTTCTCTTTTTAGGAGTATCACATCATGGCAATCAGTCTGCAAAAAGGCGGCAACGTCAATCTGAGCAAGGAAGCTCCCGGCCTGTCGAAAATCGTGGTCGGCCTGGGCTGGGACGTACGCAGCACCGACGGCAAGGACTTCGACCTGGACGGCTCGGCCTTCCTGTTGAAAGTGGACGGCAAGGTCCGCGCCGACAATGACTTCATCTTCTACAACAACCTGAAATCGTCGGACCAGTCGGTCACGCACTCCGGCGACAACCGCACCGGCGCCGGCGACGGCGACGACGAAACCGTCACCATCGACCTGACCAAGGTGCCGGCCAACGTGGAGCGCATCGCCATCTGCGCGACGATCCACGAAGGCGACGAACGCCGCCAGAACTTCGGCATGGTGCAGAAGGCTTTCATCCGCTGCGTCAACGCCGCCGGCAACGGCGAGATCGCCCGCTACGACCTGTCGGAAGACGGTTCCACCGAATCGGCGATGGTGTTCGGCGAGGTGTACCGCAACGGCGGCGATTGGAAGTTCAAGGCCGTCGGCCAGGGTTTCAAGGGCGGCCTGGGCCCACTGGCTTCGTCGTTCGGCGTAAGCGTTTAATTTAAAGTCAGAAGAAAGGACTCAATCATGCCCAAGTTTTCGATCACCGGCGATATCGACCCATTCCTGCACGTCTCGCTGGCTCACGGTGAAAAAATCTACTGCGAGTCCGATGCGATGGTGATGATGGAAGCGGCGCTCGATTTGAAGGGCAAGGTCACCGGCGGCATCGGCGCGGCCATCATGCGCCGCTTCGCCAACGGCGAGTCCTTCTTCCAGCAGCATATCGAGGCGGTGCGCGGCGAAGGCGATTGCCTGCTGGCGCCGCGCCTGCCCGGAGCGATGCAGATATTGGACGTTGGCCAGCAGCAGTACATGCTGAGCGACGGCGCCTTCGTCGCAGCCACCTCCAGCGTCGAGCTGAAGGTGCGTACCCAAAGCCTGGGCAATGCGCTGTTCGCGCAGAGCGGCGGCTTTTTCATCACCGAGACGGCCGGCGTCGGCCAGGTGGCGGTGTCGGGCTTCGGCTCGATGTCGCAACTGGACGTGACGCCGGGGCGCGACGTGATCATCGATAACTCGCACGTGGTGGCATGGGACAGCGCGCTGCGCTATGAAATCTCGGTCACCACGGGCGGCAGCAGCGGCTTTCTGAGCAATCTGGTCAACAGCCAGACCAGCGGCGAAGGCATGGTGCTGCGCTTTTCCGGACAAGGAAAAATCCTGATCTGCTCGCGCAACGGCGCGGCGTTCCAGGCCTGGGCGCAGCGCGGCGGCACGCAGTAAATCAACATAGGAGTCAACCATGACAGTCAGTTTAAGCAAGGGCCAGAAGATATCTCTGGAAAAGGAAGCCGGCGGCGCGTTGGGCCGCGTGACGATGGGCCTCGGTTGGGACGCCATCAAGAGCAAGGGCTTCCTGGGCTTCGGCGCCAAGACCGAGGCGGTCGACCTGGACGCCTCGTGCGTGATGTTCAACGAGTCCGGCGCGCCGGTCGACGTGATCTGGTTCCGCCAGTTGAAGAGCAAGGATGGCAGCATCCAGCACACCGGCGACAACCGCACCGGCGCCGGCGACGGCGACGATGAACAGATCAACGTCGACCTGGGCGCCGTGCCGTCGTCGATCAAGAGCCTGGTGTTCACGGTGAACAGCTTCACCGGCCAGACTTTCGCGCAGGTGGAGAACGCCTACTGCCGCCTGGTCGACGCGGTCAACGGCAAGGAAGTGGCGCGCTTCAACCTGTCGGTGCAGGGACCGCACTCGGCGCAGATCATGGCCAAGCTGTACCGCCACAACGGCGAATGGAAGATGCATGCCATCGGCGAAAACGGCAAGGGCCGCACTTTCGACGAGCTGCTGCCGCAGATCGCCGCACACCTGTAATCGCCATCCGGCCGACCGCTGTCCGCCAACGTCGTGCGCTCCGGCGCTACAATAGCGCATCGACGCGAACGCAGCCAGGGCCGGACATGACTAGCAACACCCCGGCGCCGACCGCCAGCAAATGGATAGCTTTGCTGGTGGCCGGCGCCTTCTTTATGGAGAACCTGGACGGCACCGTGATCACCACGGCCGTGCCGGACATCGCCAGGACATTCGGCGTGGCGCCGCTGGCGCTGAACATCGGCGTCAGCGCCTACCTGCTGACGCTGGGCGTGTTCATCCCGATCAGCGGCTGGGTGGCCGAACGCTTCGGCGCGCGGCGCGTGTTTGCCGCCGCGCTCGCGATCTTCACGCTGGCCTCCGTTTTGTGCGGCATGGCCGACGGCCTGAGCGAATTCGTCTGGCTGCGCGTGCTGCAAGGCGCGGGCGGCGCGATGATGGTACCGGTCGGCCGCCTCGTGGTGCTCAACAACACGCCCAAGGAACGCCTGATCGCCGTCATCGCCACGCTGACCTGGCCGGCACTGGTGGCGCCGGTGCTCGGCCCGCCGGTGGGCGGCTTCATCACCAGCTATGCCTCGTGGCGCTGGATCTTTTACCTGAACCTGCCGCTGGGCGTGATCGCGCTGGCGCTGGCCTGGTGGCTGGTGCCCGACCAGCGCGCGGCGGCGCGGCGGCCGTTCGACTGGCCCGGCTTCCTGCTCAGCGCCAGCGCGCTGCTGCTGCTGACCTGGGGCGCGGAGGTGGCGGGCAGCCTGCGGCCGGACTGGCTGGAGGCGGGCGCCTGCATCGCCGCCGGCGCCGCGCTGCTGGCCGCGCTGGGCTGGCATCTGCGCCGGGCCGCGCATCCGCTGATCGACCTCGGTTCGTTCGCGATTCCCACGTTCGCCATCACCATCGTCGGCGGCTCGCTGTTCCGTATGGCGATCGGCGCGGTGCCGTTCCTGCTGCCGCTGATGTTCCAGCTGGGCTTCGGGCTGGACGCCTTCCATTCCGGCCTGCTGGTGATCGCCGTCTTCGCCGGCAACCTGATGATGAAGCCCGCCACCACGCCCATCCTGCGCCGCTTCGGCTTCAAGCCGGTGATCCTGGTGAACGGCCTGGCCAACGTCGCCACGCTGGCCGGCTGCGCCTTGCTGACGCCGTCCACGCCGGTGTGGATCATCGCCGCCGTGCTGTACGCCGGCGGCCTGACGCGCTCGATGCAGTTCAGCGCCCTCAACACCATCGCCTTCGCCGACGTGCCGCAGCAGCGCATGGCGGCGGCCAACACCTTGTTCAGCACCGCCTTCCAGGTCGCGCTGGGGCTGGGCATCGCGCTGGGGGCGACCGGCGTGCGGCTGGGCCACTGGAGCGCGCAGGCGTTCGGCATCGCCGACTGGCCGGCCATCGACTACCGGCTCGCTTTCCTGCTGGTGGCGCTGGTCAGCCTGTTGGGTCTGGCCGACGCTTTGCGGCTGGCGCCGGCCGCCGGCGCCCATGTTGCGAAGGGAAGCGCTGGTTAGCGGTATATGGCGCTATAATGTTGCTATGGAAAAACTAAGAGACTATGCCGATATCGTCGCCCAAGCTTCGCGCGGGGAACTGGTCTTTCCAACCAGCGTCAATGCCGCATTGCGGCTGCAGATGGCGGTGTCCGATCCCGATTGCGAAACCGAAGACGTGATCCGCAAGGTGCTGGGCGAGCCGCTGCTGGCGGCGCGCACCGTGGCGCTGGCCAATGCCGTGGTGTTCAACCGCAGCGGCGCGCCGGTGACCAGCGTGCGCTCGGCGGTGCAGCGGGTCGGCTTCCGCAACCTGTACACGATGGCGGCGGCGATGGTGGTGCGCCAGTTCGGCAGCCCCATCCGCGACGCCGCGCTGCGCGCCCAGGCCGAGCAGCTGTGGCGCCATTCGGCCCATGTGGCCGCGCTGGCCCATGTGATCGCCCGCAGGCTGACCAACACCGATCCCGATACCGCGATGTTCGCCGGCATCGTGCACGAGGCAGGGGGCTTTTACCTGCTGTCGCGCGCCGACGAGATCCCGGGCTTGCTGGACGATCCCGACGACTGGGCCGGCGCCGCGCAGGAAATCATCTGTCGCGAGGTGATGCGCAAGATGGCCATCCCCGATCCGGTCAGCCAGGCCATCGTGTCGCTGCGCGGCGCCACGCTGACGCCGCCGCCGCTGGGTCTGCGCGACACGCTGCTGATCGCCAAGCGGCTGGCGCCGGTCGCCTCGCCGTTGGCGCCGACAACGGAGCACGCCAGCCTGGCCGGCTTCTTCAGCGACAACGCCGCGCTGCAGCAGATCGTGCTCGAGTCGGCCGACGAGGCAGCGTCCATGAGCGCCGCGCTGCTGGCCTGAGCGCCGGTAGAACTAGTCCATACCCACTAATTGTGGTCAAAATAGTGTCTAAGGCACAATTTTCGTCAAAACTCTGGCAATATGCGCTTCGTGCGACACGCAGGAAGCGTGTATGCTTATAGTCGTCATACAACAGTGAATAACCATGAACCAGACCGCAGCCGCCATGTCCGCTCCCACCGTCCTCGTGCCGAAGAAGAAGCACCGCAATCTCGCCCAGGGCGTGGTTGAGGCCTTCACCAACAGCATCCAGGCCGGCACGCTGAAGCCGGGCGAAAAGCTGCCGACCGAATCGGTGATCATGGAGATGCACGGCGTCAGCCGCACGGTGGTGCGCGAGGCGATCTCCCACCTGCAGGCGGCCGGGCTGGTGCAGACCCGCCACGGCATCGGCACCTTCGTGCTGGAGCCGCAGCCGGCCAACCTGCGGATTTCGTCCGACACCATCCGCACCATCGGCGACGTGCTGGCGATCCTGGAACTGCGCATCAGCCTGGAGACCGAGGCGGCCTGGCTGGCGGCCACCCGCCGCAGCGAAGAGCAGGTGCAGGAAATGGGCGCGGTATTGCGGCGCATCCAGAATTCGCAGAACCGTCCGGGATCGGTCGAATCGGACGTGGCCTTCCACCTGCTGATCGCGCAGGCCACCGGCAACCGTTATTTCGTCGACATCCTCAGCGACCTCGGCAACGCCATCATCCCGCGCGCCCGCGTCAACTCGGCGCAGCTGGCGCATGACGACCCGGCCGTGTACCTGGAGCGCGTCAACCGCGAGCACGACGATATCTACAACGCCATCCTGCGCAAGGATGCGGAGGCGGCCCGCGCCGCCATGCGCACCCATTTGAGCAACAGCCGCGAGCGCCTGCGCCGCGCGCAAGAGGGCATCGCCGCCGGCGAGCCGGCGTAAAAAAAGCAACGACTGGCGGGCGATTCGGCAGTTTTTGCTAAATTGCTTGCTCACAAACGGATATGGTTGTACGATGTCATACAACAGGTGGCGAATATGCCGCCGAAGTTCCCATCCACATAGCTCAGACGTCGATACTTGGAGACCTTATGCAACCGAATGAACTCAAAAAAATCCTGTCCTCTGGCCTGCTGTCGTTCCCGGTAACCGACTTCGACGCAGAAGGCAACTTCCGCAAGTCGACCTATATCGAGCGCCTGGAATGGCTGGCACCGTACGGCGCCAGCGCGCTGTTCGCCGCCGGCGGCACGGGTGAGTTCTTCTCGCTGACGGCCAACGAATACACCGACATCATCAAGACCGCGGTCGACACCTGCGCCGGCCAGGTGCCTATCCTGGCCGGTGTCGGCGGTCCGACCCGCGTGGCCGCCGCCTACGCCAAGGAAGCCGAGCGCGTTGGCGCCCAGGGCCTGCTGCTGCTGCCGCACTACCTGACCGAAGCAAGCCAGGACGGCTTGATCGAACACGTGGCCGAGGTCTGCAAGGCGACCAAGCTGGGCGTGGTGGTCTACAATCGCGCCAACTGCCGCCTGACGCCTGACTCGCTGGCCAAGCTGGCCGACCGTTGCCCTAACCTGATCGGTTTCAAGGACGGCGTCGGCGATATCGAGCTGATGGTCTCGATCTGGCGCAAGATGGGCGACCGCTTCAGCTACCTGGGCGGCCTGCCCACCGCGGAAGTTTATGCGGCTGCTTACAAGGCTTTGGGAACCCCGGTATACTCGTCGGCGGTGTTTAACTTCATGCCTAAGCTGGCAATGGACTTCTATCACGCGGTGGCCTCGGATAATCACGCCGAACAAAACCGCATGCTGGATGAATTCTTCCTTCCTTACCTGGAGATCCGCAACCGCAAGGCAGGTTACGCAGTCAGCATCGTCAAGGCCGGCGCGCGCCTGGCGGGTCACGATGCGGGTCCGGTGCGCGCACCGCTGACCGATCTGACCGCGGAAGAATGCGACATGCTGCATAAGCTGATGCTCAAGCAGGGCGCTCAGTAATCAGCAAAGGTTTTTCAGCTTTAAAACAAGCGCGGCTCGTCCGCGCTTTTCACACATCTAAGGAGTGGTTATGCAAATTACTGGCGAAATGATTATTGGCCGCAGCGCGGTTCTGGGTAAAGAGGGTTCGATGAAGGCGATCGACCCGTCGCGCAACGTGGAAATCGAGCCGGCCTTCGGCCTGGCCGGCGCCGCCGACCTGCAGCGCGCCTGCGAACTGGCCGACGCTGCCTTCGACGCCTACCGCGCCACCAGCCTGGAAGTGCGCGCCAAGTTCCTGGAAACCATCGCCGACCGCATCATGGACCTGGGTCCGGCGCTGATCGAGCGCGCGATGCAGGAAACCGGCCTGCCGCAAGCCCGCCTCGAAGGTGAGCGCGGCCGCACCTGCAATCAACTGCGCTTGTTCGCCAAAGTCGTGCGCGACGGCCGCTTCCAGTCGGCCACGCTGGACAGCGCGCTGCCGGAACGCACCCCACCGCGCAGCGATCTGCGCCTGCGCAAGATCGGCCTGGGTCCGGTCGCCGTGTTCGGCGCATCGAACTTCCCGCTGGCGTTCTCGGTGGCCGGCGGCGATACCGCGTCGGCGCTGGCCGCCGGTTGCCCGGTCGTGGTGAAAGCCCACTCGGCTCACCTGGGCACCTCGGAACTGGTGGGCAAGGCCGTGGCCAAGGCCGCCGCCGAGTGCAATATGCCTGAAGGCGTGTTCTCGATGCTGATCGGCTCCGGCCAGACCATCGGCCAGAACCTGGTCAGCCATCCGGCCATCAAGGCTGTCGGCTTCACCGGTTCGCGCAACGGTGGCGTGGCGCTGATGAAAACCGCCGCTGCACGCAAGGAGCCTATCCCTGTGTACGCCGAAATGAGCTCGATCAATCCCGTGTTCCTGCTGCCGGGCGCGCTGGACAACGCCAAGCTGCCGCAGGCGTTCGCCGATTCGCTGACTCTGGGCGCCGGCCAGTTCTGCACCAACCCGGGCCTGCTGATCGGCCTCAAAAGCGACAAGCTGCAAGCCTTCGTCGACGCCGCCGCCGGCACCTTGGGCGCAAAGGGCGCAGCCACCATGCTGACCCCGGGCATACACAAGGCCTACGTCACCGGCGTGCAAACGCTGGCAGGCGTCAACGGCGTCAAGCAGGCCGCCGCAGGCCAGGCTTCCGACGCGCTGCCATGCGGCGCGCAAGCCTTCCTGTACCAGGTCGACGCGCACACCTTCCTGACCGATCCTGCGCTGGAAGGCGAGATCTTCGGACCTACCTCGCTGCTGGTGGTGTGCGACGATGAAGCGCAAATGCTGGCCGTGGCCGAACACGTCGAAGGCCAGCTGACCGCAGCCGTACACGCCACCGCCGCCGACCGCGAACTGGCCGCGCGCCTGATGCCTGTGCTGGAACGTAAAGTCGGCCGCATCCTGTTCAACGGTTTCGGTACCGGCGTGGAAGTGTCGCACGCGATGGTGCACGGCGGCCCGTACCCATCGACCTCGGACAGCCGTTCGACGTCGGTCGGCGCTTCGGCCATCGACCGCTTCCTGCGCCCTGTCTGCTACCAGGACGTGCCTTCGTACCTGCTGCCTGAATCGCTGACCGACGAGAACCCGCAAAACATCCCGCGCGTCGTCAACGGGGATCTGGCGTGGAACGCGTAAGCGGCGTTGCTTGCACGGTGGGAGAAAGCCCGACCTGGAGCGCGGCGGAATCGGCCTGGTACTGGGTCGATATTCCCGCCAAGCGCGTGTGGCGGCTGGACGGCGCCACCGGCGCGGCGCGCTTCTGGACCACCACCGAGATGGTCGCGTGCGTCGCTGCCAAGTCGAACGGCGGTTTGATCGCGGGCATGGAGACCGGCATCTTCAGCCTGGAGCTGGGCGAGGCGGAAGCCGCCGTCCAGACCAGGCTGGCGGCGCCGGTGGCCGGCCTGGGCGCGGGCATGCGCTTCAACGACGGCCGCTGCGATCGCCAGGGCCGCTTCTGGAGCGGCACCATGTTCATGGACATGTCGGCCGCGCGCGCGGTCGGCGAGTTGTATCGCTATGATGCGCGCGGCATTTCTGCGCCGGTGGTGTCGGAGCTGATCACCCAGAACGGCTTGGCGTTTTCGCCGGACGGCCGCACCATGTACCTGTCGGATTCGCATCCGGCGCGCCGCATGGTGTGGGAGTTCGACTACGACATCGACGACGGCGTGCCGTCGCACAAGCGGGTGTTTGCCGATCTGTCGACCTATGTGGGCCGTCCCGACGGCGCCGCGATCGACAGCGACGGCTGCTATTGGATCTGCGGTAACGACGGCGGCGTCGTGCTGCGCTTCACGCCGGACGGCAAGCTGGATCGCCGCGTCGAGGTACCGATGCTGAAGCCCGCCATGTGCGCCTTCGGCGGCAAGGATCTCGACACGCTGATGGTCACGTCCATCGTCTCCGGCAAGCCGGAGGATGCGGAGTGGGGCGGTTCGGTCGTGCTGCTGCGGCCTGGCGTCAAAGGTGTGGCGGAAACGCCGTTCGCTGCGTAATGCGGGGGCAGATGCTGCAACGGTGTCTGCCCTTTTTGTTTGCGGCTTTGCTGGCTACCGATCCCGACGTGATCCGCGTCGGCGACTACTTCCGCGTAACGCCCGAGCGAAGGCCTGTTCGTTTGGTCTGCGTCAAACGAACGGTACTGCTACCCGGACAATAGGGCGTTAGCCGCACTGACCGAAATCATCAAAATCGGCGCGCTGCCGATGGCGACGCTGGTGATCTCGTTTTACTTTTCTAACGGCACCAAAAAGTGATCACTGCTTCTTCAAGACTACTTTGAACTGGGTGATCCATTTATCCTTGATGATCATCTCGCTGAAGGCTTCGTAAGCGTCGGGACCTTTAAGCGTCCAGCGGACGCGGTAGGTCAGGGCTTGCCCGCCGCCGACGTATTGCGTGGCGGGGAATTCGAAGCCGGTGGCGGTTGGCACCACCGTGCCCCGGCTGTAGCCGCCGAGGTTTTCGATGTAGAGGAACGCCACTTCCTTCGCCTGTGAGTCGTAATAGTAGGTCGTCTCGCCCACGTAGTCAGGCTTACCCGGAGTGTGCACGGTATGCACGTCGCGCAGCGCCTGGCTATCGTAAATCCACTGGAAGCAATGCTCATCGCTTTGCTTGCCTTCGATCAGATCACCCTTCCAGCAATGCCCGGCCAGGAAAGCCATCGGCTTCAAAGCTTCGACAGGCGCGGCCTGCACGGCGGCGGCGGACAACAGCAACAGTATGAGCAATGGACGCATGGCAGGCCTCTTGGAATAATTTGGGCAGTTTACACCGACAGCGTGGCGTTGTGCACTTTGCCACCGATGGTGACGTTCTTCAGCGTCAGTCCCTTGACGTTGTACAGGAACCAGGGCTGCGCGGTGTTGACAGGTGTGCCGAAATCGCAGTCGGTGATAGTCACGTCCGTCACAGGCACAACGGCGGGCATGGGTTGCGGGCCGTTGTAGTCGGACGCCACCGGGCCGAGTATCACTATCGCCTGATAGCACGACGCGGACTTGCCATCCTTGGTCTTCACATTGCCCACCTTGACGTTCGAGATATGCACGTTGTTCACCACCGGCGGCCGCGTGCGGACGTTGTCGCTGATCGGCGTGTAGTCGCAATCGAAGGTGACGATGGCGCCGGCCGCCGTGGCCACGGTCTTCGACTGGATCGGCGACCCTGGCAGCGACGCATAGAACGAAGGGCTGGTCTGCACGCCGTTGGAAATCGAGATGTCGCGCACGTAGAAATTGCGCAGGTAGCCGCCGCGATTCATGTTGGTCTTCAAGCGAATGGCGGTGTTCAGCGGATTGGTGGCCCAGTTGATGTTCTGGAAAACCAGCTTCTGCGCAAACACGTTCTGGATGCCGCCGGCCATCTCGCTGCCCAGCGTGACGGCGCCATGGCCGCTCTGCATGGTGCAGTTCTGGATCACGATGTTTTGCGAAGGACCGTATTGCGTGTCCAGATCCTTGCCGGCCTTGATGGCGATGCAGTCGTCGCCGGTGTCGAAGGTGCAGCCGTCAATCAGCACGTGGTCGCAGGCTTCCGGGTCGAAGCCATCGCTGTTCGGTCCAAGGCTTTCGCAATGGACCTTTCGGATAACGATGTTGCGGCAGTGGACAGGGTGGTGCTGCCAGAATGGCGTGTGCGTGACGTGGTAGCCCTGCAGCAGCACGTTGGTGCAGCCGATCAGCTGGATCATCGGCGGACGCAGGTAGTGGCCGATGCCGAACACACGCCTGGACAGCGGCACGCCCGCTTCAGACAGCGCCGGCAGATACTGGCCGTCCGCTCGCCAGCGTTGTCCTTCACCTTGTATCAGCAGGCGTTCCGCCTCGGTCAGCAGCGGAGCGACGGTGGACAGCGACGCGGCGTTCAATGGGTTCTCGGTGTTCTCCGACATTTTGCCGGCCTTGTAGTTCGGCGTGGAGCCTTGCGCCACGGCGTTCAGGGTCTTCAACTTGCCTTTCCAGGTCCACCAGCAGTCGCCGGCTTCGTTGAAGGGCACGCCGCCCTGGCCGTTCAGGATGCTGGTCCAGTCGTCGCCGGTCAGCGCGATGTTGTCCTGGCCGTAGGCGTAGATCATTGAGGAGAAATTCAGGCAGTCGTTGCTCTGCCAGCGCGAGATCGAGAGTTTGCCGTTCTTGCCGCAATCGATGTCGCCATACTTGGCGTAGTCCAGCGGGTTGTTGCTGAAGTAGATCTGCGCGCCCGCGCTCAGGTGCAGGTTCACGTTCGATAGCATGACGATGGGACCGGCGCAGTACCAGTTCCCGGAGGGGACCAGCACGCGGCCGCCGCCCGCTTCGCTGCAGGCCTTGATGGCGGCGGCGAAGGCCGGATGGCAATCCGGCGAACCGGCGGCGGGCGTATCCACCGTGTCCTGTTCTTCGAACGAGATCCAGGCCTTGACCTTGGACAGCTTGCAGGTCTGCGCGCCGTATGCGGTGATGAAAAAATCCTGCTTGCGGAAGTTCATCGGCCGGGAGACATGGTCGATGATGGCTTGCGCCTGCAGCCATGGATCGGGCGCGGTGGCGGCTACGGCGGGGATGCCGAACGACAGGCCCGCGGCCGGCAAGGCCTTCATCAGGTTGCGGCGCTGGGTGTTGATAGTCATGCTGGTTTCCTTATTCGTCCGAATTGTTGAATTCACCGAGGTAGATATCCGCTGGCGAGGGTTTGCTTGTGTAGCCGAGATCCTTGACGGGATCGATGCCGGCCTTGATCAGATTGTTCCAGTGGTCGTCGGAGTTGTATTGGGCCGGACGAAAGGCCAGCGTGCCTTCCTTGTTCCAGTCGGACCAGGGGCGCGTGCGATTGATGTGTGAGCCGATGCGGGAATTGAGCACAACCATTTTGCCGACTGCTTCCAGCGAGACCTTGGCGATCGTCCCCTTCGGTGCCTGATAGCCATTGGCCGGGCCGTATGTGCAGGAGTAGCCGTCCACAGGCACCTTGCTGTATGGCGTGCACCGGGAACTGTGGAACCACTGGCGCAGCAGATAGAAGGTTCCGGCCTTGGCGTTGGCGGAACCGTCGTGCGTGAAGCGGCAGTTGTCGAAGACGAAGCCGTAGCGCGTCCTGACATGGGTATCCGGCGCGGCGGCGTAGGACAGGCCGCGGTCACCCAGCGATTTGATTTCGGTCTGGTGGAAGTAGGCGGTGCTGTCGCCGAAGATGAAATCGACGTCGCCTTCGATGTAGGACCTATTGAAGAAGCTGCGCGAGGTGCTGCCGGTCTGCGGCGATTTGAGGTACAGCGTGTCCTGGAAACCGATCAGGCGGATATTTTCGAACTGCGACTTGTCGGCGCCGTCCACTTGCAGGGCGAGCGCTTGATGGTGCACGTTGTTGATGTTGGGGAGTTCCTCGGCGCGGGCATTGCCGCTGTCCTTGTTGTAGCCGTTTTCGAAAGTCAGGTTGCGCGCCTGGAAGCCGTCGTTCCGCACCCAGACAGTGGCGGTGCCGAAGGTGCCGATCTGCGCGCGGTCCTTGATGCTTGCGTACATCGCCTGCACGTCAACGGGCGCCTTGGCGAACTGCGCGCCGTATTGGGCGGCATAGGCGGCGCCGGTGTTGGAGGCGTCCAGCTTCGCGGTGATCCTGGTGACGGCAGAGTCCTTGCCTTCTCCGTACATGGTGATCGGCGGCGCCGATGCCGGGATGTAGACCAGCTCCTGATAGGTTCCCGGCTTCAGCAGCATGTACAGGCGTTTGGCAGGATGATCCTTGCTGTCGGCGAGCGCGCGGTTGACGGCTTCCTGTACGGTGTTGAACAGCTTGATGCCGTCGGCGGCGGCAGACTTGTCGACGATGTAGTCAGGCGTGAAGGCCGCGCCTTTTGCCAGCGGATCGGACAGCGGATCCCACGGATCGGTGGTCTCACTACCGGCGGCGCCGACGTATTTCAGCACTTCGGCGTAAGAGAATTGCCTGGCTTGCTCGATGCTGAGCTGTGGGCGATTGGTGGCCTGCACAGGGTAGACGGGGAAACGGCCATCGCAGAAAGCTTGCGAAGTCGCCGTCGCGTCGCCGGTCAGCCGGGCGAATTCGATCTTGCGGTCGGCTTTGCCGGCGATGCCGACGTCACGCAGCGTCGCCTGCAGCGGATGCTGTTCGTCGTAACCTTGCATGATGATGCGGCCCGGCGTGATGGCGTGCACGCGGTCGAACTCGATGTTGCCATAGACCGGAACCTGGTTGCCTTCCGCGCGCGGGTTGTAGCGGGTGCTGATGTCGATCGGAGCCTTGACATCCCGCAGGCAGACATTGCGATAGATGATCTGGTCGACCACGCCGCCGCGCGAGACGTCGCTCTTGATGCGCAGGCCGGACGTGGTGCCGTCCATGCTCAGGTCATCCACCAGCACGCGGCGTACGCCGCCATTCGTCTCGCTGCCGATCGACATGCCGTGGCCGCTGTAGAAGTGGTTGTGCAGGATGGAGATGTTCTCCGTCGGCCCGTTGTTGCCGGCCTTGATGGCGACGTTGTCGTCCCCCGTCCGGATATGGCTGTGGGCGATGGTGATGTTGCGCGACGAGATAGGATCGATGCCATCGGTGTTGCGCGCGGTGGCCGGCGTGTCGATGCGCATGTCCCAGGCGGTAAAGCCGTCCACCTTGTTCAGCGTGACATGGAAGTTGGGCGAATTGCGCAGCGTGATCTTGTGCAGCGTGAAGTCCTGCGAACTGGTGACTTCGATCAGGCGCGGCACGTTCTGGCGTGCGTCTTCCTTCTGTGCGCGGCGCGCCAGCTGCCACCACGATTCCGCGGCGCCGTCGACCACATGGCCGCCCTGGCCATCGATCACGCCCGCGCCAAAGATGCCGCTGCCCTTGGTCTGCTCGGCGGTGATGAAGGGCTTGCAGCCCCTGCCCAGCTTGTCGACGGTGCCGCAGGTGCCTGCGCCGCGATCGAACAGCTTTGGATTGGTGCTGGCGTACAGCGTTACACCGGCGTCGACCAGCAGGCCGACGCCGCTGCGCAGCGTCAGCGGGCCGGCGACGAAATTCTGTTTCTCGTTGTTGGCCGATAGCCGTACGGCCTGACCGATGGCACATTTGTCGATGGCAGATTGAATGCGGGCGGTGTCGTCTTTGCCGGGTGTGTCGGTAGTGGGAGTCAGCACTGCGCATGATGGCGGGGCGACTGGTTCCGCGACGGTGCGCGTGTCCTGCGCGCGCACAGGTGCCATGGCCGCCGCTGTGAGCATGGTGGCGGCCGTGGCTACCAAGCGCAGGCCACGCATTATTGCTCGCTTTCCGGTTTGAACTGGCCGGCCGTTTCCGGCAAGGCGCGCTTCATCTCTTCCATCACCATGCGCGAGAAGTAGGCGGCGCCTTTGGTGCCCAGGTGCGTGCGGTCGAAGGCGGATTTGGCGGCGCCGGCGACTTCCACCTTGCCTGCCGCCAGCGACGCTTCGGTGGCCTTGTCGGGACGCGGCGCCATGGCCAGCGTGTCGGCTTCATCCTCGCCCATGGCTTGCACGGCGGCGTAGCTGTCGGCGTTCAGGTCCAGCAGCGCGACGTGCTGCGCGGCGGCGGTGGCGCGGATAACTTCCACCCATGGCAGCAGATTGTTTTCCAGGACCTTGTTGGTGAAGCTGCGGCGGGTCAGCGGCGTGACCAGTACCGGCACGCCACCGAGCGCCTTCACTTCCTGCACATAGCGGGTCATGTTGGCGGGGAATTCGGTTTTCAGGTCGGTCGAGCGGCCCGGCTTGCCCGGCTGGTCGTTGTGGCCGAACTGGATCAGCACATAGGTGGCGCGATAAGCGGCGGCGCCGCGCAGCAGGCCCTCGACTTCGTCCCATCGACCTTCGGCGCGGAAGCTGCCGGAACTGCGGCCGCCCTTGGCGAGGTTGATGCAGGTATTGGCGCGGTTGATGCGGGCGCAGAAGGCGTCGCCGTAGCCGCTGGTGTTGGCCATCGTCGAATCGCCGACGAGGATCACGCGGATCGGCTTGGCCGGCGCGGGTGCAGGCATGTCGGCGGCGTGACCGGCCGCGCCGGCCAGTGTCAGGGCGGCGGCAATGGTGAGGCTCTGGAAGTTCATGATGATATCCGGGATAAAAAAAAGGCGCCGGCCGCGTCGCGGTCCGGCGCCTGGACTCAGGCGGAGAAACTCTTGTTGACAGCCTTGCCGGCTATCTTGACGTTCTTCAGCTTCAGACCCTTGACGTTATAGAGATACAGCGGCTTGTCGGCGTTGACCGGCGTGCCCAGGTCGCAGTCGCTGACTTCGATGTCGGACACCGGCAGCACCACCGGCTTGCCCGGGCCGTTGTAGTCCGACGCCACCGGCCCCAGGATCACGATCGCCTGGTAGCAGGAGAACTTGCCATCCTTGGTCTCGACATTGGCACAGGTCACGTTCGAGATCCGTACATGGCTGACACTGGGCGGACGTATCCGCACGTTGTCGTTGATCGGATCGTAGCCGCAATCGATGGTGATGATGCCGCCCGCCGATGTCGCCACCGACTTGTTCGGTATCAGCGAGCCTGGCAGCGACGAGTAGAACGCCGGCGTGGTGCGGATACCGTTCGGGATGTGCACGTTCCGCACATGCATATTGCGCAGATAGCCGCCGCGGCTCATGTTGGTCTTCAGGCGGATCGCGATGTTCAGCGGATCGGTCTTCCAGTTGCTGTTCTCGAACACCAGGTTCTGCGCGTAGATGTTCTCGATCCCGCCGGACATGATGCTGCCCAGCGTCAAAGCCCCGTGGCCGCTCTGCATCTTGCAGTTCTGGATCACGATGTTCTTGGCGGGTCCGAACTGGATGTCCGGGCCCTTGCCCGAGTCGATCGCGATGCAGTCGTCGCCGGTGTTGAAGTGGCAGTCCTCGATCAGCACGTTGGTACACGACTCCGGGTCGAAGCCGTCGCTGTTCGGACCCATGCTGTTGGCATAGATCTTCTTCACGTGCATATTGTGGCAGTTGACCGGGTTGTGCTGCCAGAACGGCGTGTTGGTGGTCTGGTAGCCTTCGAACAGCACGTTGGTGCAGCTGATGAACTGCACCATGTGCGGACGCAGGTAGTGACCGAGGCCGAAGATGCGCTTCTCCACCGGCACCCGGGCTTCCGCCAGCGAACGCAGATAGTAGGAGTCGGTGCGCCACTTGTCGTTCGGGCCCTGGATGAACAGGGCTTCCGCTTCGCTCAGGTGCGGCGCGACTTCGCGCAGCGAGGTCGGATTGGCCGGATTGACGTGCACTTCGGTCTTGCCCTTGGTGTGCTTGACGTAGTTGCCGGCGCCGGCGGCGATGTCGCCGGCCCAATTCGGTTTCTCGCGGCCCTTGTACGACCACCAGCAATCCGGATCGCCGTCGAAGGCGACGCCGGCCTGGCCGTCCAGGATGGCGCTGTTGTCTTCTCCGGTCAGGGCTATGTTGTCCTGACCGTGGGCGTAGATCATCGATGAGAAGTTCAGGCAGTCGTTGCCCTCCCAGCGCGTGATCGACAGCTTGCCGTTCTTGCCGCAGTCGTAGGCGCCGTACTTTGCGTAGTCGGCCGGGTTGTTGCTGAAGTAGACGTGGGCATCCGCCTTCAGGTGCACGTTCACGTTCGACAGCAGCACCACGGGGCCGGCGCAGTACCAGCTGCCGGCAGGGATCACCACGCGGCCGCCGCCGGCCTTGTGGCAGGCGGCGATGGCCGCGGCGATGGCAGGGTAGCAGTCATGCGAGCCGGAGACCGGGGTTTGCAGCGTGTCCGACTCGGTGAACGAAGTCCATGCCGTCACCGCTTTGGTCTGGCAGGGAGCCGCGCCGAAAGCGGTGATGGTGAAATCCTCGTCGCGGAACTTCAGCGGCTTGCTGACTCGGTCGATGATCGCCTGCGCCTCCTTCCACGGATCGGATGCTTTCGCCGTGGCCGCCATCGCCGCCGGGCCGGCGGCGCCGGTCAGGCCCGCAGCCGACAGGGCCTGCAGGAAGCGGCGGCGGCCAAGGCCTTCGCGTTTCTGTTCGTCGTTATGCATCTGCTCTCTCAATAGAAGGTGTAGGTTGCGCGGACGTTGTAGGCGCGGCCGATCGGGCTGGCGGCGCTGCTCAGGTAACCGAAGCTATACAGGCTGCTGTTGGTCACTGGAGGATTCACGTTGAACAGATTGGTGATGCCGCCGGTGATCTGGATGTTCTTGAAGCCGTTGTAAGTCGTGGTCCAGTTCCATACCTTGTACGAGTTGATGTTGCGCCAGTACTGCTGCGCTACCAGGTTCTGGTCGGTGTACTTGGAGTTGTAGTTCTGGGTCATCTGCATGTTCCAGTTGCCCTTGGCCCAGTTCAGCTTAAGCGTGTGCTTCCAGCGGAAGGTGATGATAGGCAGGCTGCTGGTGGTGCCGTTGCTGGCCAGGCCGAACTGGCCGACGTTCGATACGTACGGGCTGCCCTTGTCCAGCTGATTGTCGAACTGGGTCAGGTAGGTGCCGTCGATCGATGCCTTGAAGTCGCCATAGTCGGTGCGCGGGAATGCGTACGAAGCCGAGACGTCGACACCGGCCGCCTTCTGGCCGCCCAGGTTCATCGTGGTGTTCTTGATGTAGTTGATCGTGCCGTCGGCGTTGCGCACGAAGTACGACGCATACTTCACCGGATCGAGGAAGTAGACCTGCTCCGGCAAGTTCGCCAGCATGTCGGTCATCTTGATGTTCCAGTAGTCGATCGACACCATCGACGACTTGGTCGGCTCGAACACGGTACCCAGCGTGAAGCCCTTCGATTTTTCCGGCACCAGGTCGGGGTTGGAGCCGGTCTGCTTGGGCAGCGTGGTGTTGCAGACTGTCGAAGCGACGTAGCCCGGCAGCGCCTTGCCGGTGCCGGCCACGCCTGGCGTACCGCCCGGGCACAGGACCGGATCGTCCCACTTGGCGGCGGTCAGGCCGGTGGCGCCCGGCAGGCGGTAGCCGTAGCGGTCGAACAGGGTCGGTGCGCGGAAGCCGGTGTTGGCCGAACCGCGGAACATCAGCTGCTTGGTCGGTTCGTAGCGGAAGCTGACCTTGGGATTGATGGTGTTGCCGAAGTCGCTGAAATGGTCGTCGCGCACGGCGGCGTTCAGTTCCAGCGTTTTGGTGATCGGCACATTCAGCTCGGCGAACAGCGCGGCCACGTTGCGATTGCCTTCACCGTGCGACGGCACGGCGCTGGCGTAGGTGACTTCGCCGCTGATCGGCAGCTTGGTGTCTTCGGTGGTGTCGCGGTGGAAGTCTGCACCCAGCGCCAGCGCCAGCGAGCCGCCTTCCAGTTCCATCAGCGAGCGGCTGGCGGTCAGGTCGACGCCGGTGAAGGTGCTCTTCGAGGTGCGGTTCTTGGCGCCGTCCACCTTGATGGTGTCCAGGTAGGCCTTGCCGTCTGCGTCCTGCAGGCCGAACGGATTCAGGGCGCCGCTCTTCAGGCCGTCCAGCAGGCCCTGGCCCTTGACGTAGCCGGAGTAGTAGTAGTTGTCGCGATTCGAGATACCGACCACCAGGCCGGCCTTGTAGTCCCAGCCCGCCAGCGTGCCCTCGTCGCTGACCGAGAAGCGCTGGTTCAGCTGGACGTCCTTGGTGGTGGCCAGGCCGAGGTCGGCCACGGCCCAGGTCAGGATCAGCGGTGCGTTGTTCAGGCCTGCCACGGCAGGCACGCCGCCGGCTTTGCCCGGATACCATTTGCTGGTCGATGGCAGCGTGGCGCTGACGCCGCTGACGGCCAGCGCATTGGTCGGGTTCTTGGTGCCGAGGATGAATTCCTCGCCGCGCGAGTAGTCGACGGTGACGACGTGGTCTTCACTCAGCTTCTTGGCGGCGCGGGCGTAGAACGTCACTTGCTGGTTGGCGTACAGCGCGGTGCCGTATTCGTTGGCATCAAGGACGCAAGTGCCCTTCTGGCCGACGATCGAATAAGGAGCCAGGCAGCCGCTTGCGGCGTACGGGTTCTGCGCGGTCTTGTTGGTGGAGGTGGTGAAGTTTGCAGGCGTCGCGTTGCCGCCGGTGCCCAGCGTAGGCGGACGGCCGATGCTGGTCAGCAGGGCGGCGGAGCTCAGGTCGGCGCGGTCCCTGGCGGCCAGGCGGGTGCGCTGGTGGGCGTCGATGGTGCCGTAGACGCTCCAGCCGTCGCGTTCCAGGTTGCCCTTGCCCCAGGTGATGCTGGCGCGCTGCTCGTCGCCGCCGCCGTTCTTTTCAGGCTGCACTTCCTGGCCGGTCAACGACAGGCCTTCGTACGAAGTCTTGGTGATGAAGTTGACCACGCCGCCGATCGCGTCGGAGCCGTAGATCGACGAAGCACCGTCACGCAGGATCTCAACGCGGGACAGGGCGCTCATTGGAATCACGTCCAGGTTGGCATAGCCGTCGGCGATCGCCTCGTTGGCCATGCGGCGGCCGTTCAGCAGCACCAGCGTGCGGTTGACGCCCAGGCCGCGCAGGTTGATGTTGGTGCCGGAGCCGGCGTTCGACGGCGCCAGCGAAGCCGATTGCGGCAGCGACATCATGACGTCGGCCAGCGTGGTGATACCTTGTTTGATGAAGTCTTCGGCCTTGACGGTGCTGACCGGCAGCGATGCCTCGGTCGCCAGGCGCTTGATGCTCGAACCGGTCACCTCGACGCGGGTCATCGCCTCGCCGGACTGCTGCGCGGCAGCCTGGTTGGCCAGCGTCAGCACAGCCACGGTAATGGCCGACAACAGCAGCCGGGGTTGGGCGGAACGTTTTTGGACCGAGTGATCGGACTTGTTCATGCTTGTCTCCTTCGTTTTTTGAATAAAGTTATGCGTCGTGCTGAATGTGCACTGGACGTGATTGGAGCACCTCGCGTACTCCGTGCCGTTGAGACGAGGGCTGCTGCGCGATGGCAGGCCGAGGTCGCAAACCGGTCGATAACTTGATTACTTTGTTCGCGGACCGGCATCGAGGCCGGTCCTGCGGTATTGCTGCTATTACTGCTATTGCTGCGGCTACTGCCGATGCTTCATCCGCGCGAGAAGGTGCGGGTCACGCGTTCGAGGTGTGCGCGCATGGCTTTGCGCGCCGCGGCCGGATCGTGGGCGGCAATGGCCTCCAGGATGCGGCGGTGATCCTTCAGTGTCTCCTGGCGCAGCTCCTCGGTCTGGAAGTGTTCCTTGAGCTTGTGCCACAGGCGGCCGCGCTGGTCCCACAGGTAGTTCAGCGACCCGACCAGCGCGCTGTTGCCGGTGGCGCGCGCGATGGCGATGTGGAAGTTGCGGTCGGCCTGCTCGTTGCTTGAATAGTTGGCGTGGTTCTGTTCCATCTCGACCACCGCCTTGAGGATGGCGTCGATGGCGCTGTCGGTGGCGACGCGCGCGGCGATGGCGGCGATTTCGGATTCGATCAGGCGGCGCGCGGACAGCACTTCAAACGGCCCGGCGCCCGCTTCCGGCAGGTCGGCGGCGACCGGCTCGGGCACGTCGCTGACATAGACGCCGGAGCCGCCGCGCACTTCGATCACGCCGCCCAGTTCCAGCGCGATCAGCGCTTCGCGCAGCGAGGCGCGGCTGACGCTGAGCTTGGCGGCCAGATCGCGCTCGGACGGCAGGCGTTCGCCGGCGGCGATGTTTTCGTTCTGGATCAGCTCCTGGATGCGGTCGGCCACCACGCGGTACAAGCGCGGTTCGTGGGTGTTGCCGTCGGCTGGAGCGGAAGATTTTTTCAACATTTGTCTCATCTCGTTAGTGGCATTGTCTTGCCATCTGGTCAGGCCATTCTAAGGTGGTCAGACCAAATATGCAATGTGGACTAGCCAAATTAATTTTTAGCTGTCATACTAAAATCATCAAGCAGCCGTATGACGACCGGTTTTTTCAGGGGAGAAGCCCCGGAATAATGCGGTTCTCAGGCTGTGGCGTCAAGGCCACAACCAGCGGCCGGCCGGCCACGAACCAACTGGCCTGACCACTTTGCAGCACTAAAAAACAACGCAAAAACAACGTTCGCCGGGACCTGGGCCCGGAAAAGGAATTCAGATGACGACACCGACGAGCGCAGGTACGCCGCGCTACATCCTCATGCACGACAACGATAACGTCGCGATTGTCGTCAACGACGGCGGCCTGTCCGCCGGCGCCGTCTTCGCCAGCGGCCTGGCGCTGCTGGAGGCGATCCCGCAGGGACACAAGGTCGCGCTGAGCAGCCTGGCCAAGGGCGACCCGATCAAGCGCTATAACGTCACCATCGGCTACGCGGCGCGCGACATCGCCGCCGGCAGCTGGGTCAACGAACAGAATGTGGACATGCCCGCCGCGCGCGAACTGGTCAACCTGCCGATCGCCACGGTCAAGCCGCCGCCGGCCGAGCCGCTGGAGGGCTACACCTTCGAGGGCTTCCGCAATCCGGACGGCAGCGTCGGCACGCGCAACATCCTGGCCATCACCACCACCGTGCAGTGCGTGGCGGGCGTGGTGGAAGTCGCGGTCAAGCGCATCAAGGACGAACTGCTGCCGAAGTATCCGAACGTCGACGACGTCGTCGGCCTGGAGCACACCTACGGCTGCGGCGTGGCGATCGACGCGCCGGGCGCGATGGTGCCGATCCGCACGCTGCGCAATATCAGCTTGAACCCGAACTTCGGCGGCCAGGCCATGGTGGTCAGCCTCGGTTGCGAAAAGCTGCAGCCGACGCGCTTGTTCCCCAAGGGTTCGATCCCGATCCAGAACGGCGGCGGCGCCGATCCGGCGCTGGTCTGCCTGCAGGATGCGCAGCATGTCGGCTTCATGTCGATGATCGATTCGATCGTGAAGCAGGCCGAGATCAACCTGGCCGCGCTGGACAAGCGCCGGCGCGAGACCGTGCCGGCGTCCGAGCTGGTGGTCGGCGTGCAGTGCGGCGGCAGCGACGCCTTCTCCGGCGTGACCGCCAACCCGGCCGTGGGCTTTGCCACCGACCTGCTGGTGCGCGCCGGGGCCACCGTGTTGTTTTCCGAGGTGACCGAAGTCCGCGACGGCATCGACCAGCTGACCTCGCGCGCCGCCACGCCGGAAGTGGCCGAAGCGATGATCCGCGAGATGGAGTGGTACGACAATTACCTGAAGCGCGGCGGCGTCGATCGCAGCGCCAACACCACGCCCGGCAACAAGAAGGGCGGCCTGTCCAACATCGTGGAGAAGGCGATGGGCTCCATCGTCAAGTCGGGCAGCAGTGCGATCTCGGGCGTGCTGTCGCCGGGCGAGAAGCTGACGCAAAAGGGTTTGATCTACGCCGCCACGCCCGCCAGCGATTTCATTTGCGGCACGCTGCAGGTGGCGGCCGGCATGAACCTGCACGTCTTTACCACCGGCCGTGGCACGCCGTACGGCCTGGCCGAAGTGCCGGTGATTAAAGTCGCCACCCGCAACGAGCTGGCCGCCCGCTGGCACGATCTGATGGACATCAACGCCGGCCGCATCGCCAGCGGCGAGGCCACCATCGCGGACGTCGGCTGGGAGATGTTCCAGCTGTTGCTGGATGTCGCCAGCGGACGCCGTACCTGGGCGGAAAAATGGAAGCTGCATAATGCACTGGTGCTGTTCAACCCGGCCCCGGTGACCTGAAAACACGAGAATAGACACGAGACCTGAAAATGACCAAACCATTCAAACGATTGCTGCTGACCGGCGCCGCCGGCGGCCTGGGTAAAATCCTGCGCGACCGCATCAAGCCCTGGGCGGATGTGGTGGTGTTGTCCGATATCGCCGACATGGGCGAGGCCCGCGAAGGCGAGGAAATCATCCAGTGCGACCTGGCCGACAAGCCGGCCGTGATGAAGTTGCTCGAAGACGTGGATGCGGTGCTGCATTTCGGCGGCATCTCGACCGAGAACGTGTTCGAGAACATCGTCTCGGCCAATATCGTCGGCACGGCCAACCTGTATGAGGCCGCGCACAAGCACGGCGTCAAGCGCATCATCTTCGCCAGCTCGAACCACACCGTCGGCTTCTACCGCAACACCGACTACATCGACGCGGACGCCCGCACGCGCCCGGACAGCTTCTACGGCGTCAGCAAATGCTTCGGCGAGCAGCTGGCGAGCTACTACTTCGACCGCACCGGTCTGGAGACGGTTTGCCTGCGCATCGGCTCGTCGTTCCCGGAACCGGTCGATCCGCGCATGATGGTGACGTGGCTCAGCTACGACGATCTGGTCGAGGCGCTGCGCTGCTCGCTGTTTGCCCCGCGCGTGGGCTTTACGATCCTGTTCGGCGTCTCGGACAACCAGTCCAAGTGGTGGGACAACAGCAAGGCCTCTCATCTGGGCTTCAACGCAAAGGACAGCTCGGCGCAGTTCGCGGCCAAATTCCCGGCCACCGGCGCCTATCCCGGGCCGAACGCCGCCGTCACCTATCACGGTGGCGGCTTCGCGCTGGCGGAAATGCGCTACAAGGACTGAGTGGCGGCCACCAGCTCGTCTATCCACCCGATGAACACGCGCAGCTTGGCGCTGAGGTGGCGGTTCTGCGGATAGGCGAGGTATAAAGGCATGGGATCGAGCTGCCAGTCCTCGAACAGGGTGGCCAGTTCGCCTGCCGCCACGTGCGGCGCCGCCATGTAGCGCGGCAGCCAGAGCACGCCCATGCCGGCCAGTCCCGCCGCCAGGCAGGCGTTGCCGTCATCGGCCGCGACCACGTAGCGGCCTTTCAATTCCAGCGATTCTTCCGCGCCGTTGCGGTGGCGCCTGATGCGTGCGGTCGCGATGGTGCCGCTGCCGGAGCGCAGGAAGCCGACGATGTGATGCGGCGCCTGCTCCAGGTCGCGGGGATGCGCCGGCGTTCCCGCGCCGCGCAGGTAGGCCGGCGCGGCGTATGCGCCTAGCCGCAAGTTCGCGACGCGGCGCGCCACCAGCGACGGCACGGTGATTTCCCCGCCGCGCAGCACGCAGTCGACGTTCTCGCCAATGACATCGACATTGCGGTCGCTCACGCCCATGATGACCTGGATCTCCGGATAGCGCCGGTGGAACTCCGGCAGCGCCGGCATCAGTATCAGTCGCGCGAACGGGCTGGGAACATCGATGCGCAGGCGTCCGCGCGGTGCGGCGAGATCGCCGGCCAGCGCATGGTCCGCATCTTCCAGGTCGCCCAGCAGGCGCACCACGCGCTCGTAGTAGGCCGCACCTTCCGGCGTAACCTTGACCTGCCGCGTGGTGCGGTTCAGCAGTTTGACGCGCAGGCGCGCCTCCAGTTGCTGCACCAGCTGCGACACCGTGGTCTTGCTCATATTGAGCGTCTGCGCCGCCTTGGTGAAGCTGCCTGCTTCCACTACACGGGCAAACGCCTGCAGCGTGTCGAATCTGTCCATGGGTTTTCGGGTTCGATTGTTTGGGATCGCCAAACAGTCATTGTACGTCTTGCCTGTTTATCGTTCGGCGGGATTTTTCTACAGTCTCGGTATCCCATCACTGTAGGAGTTAGTCATGTCTGTACGCGACGTAGTTTTTCCCGCCGGCCGCCAGGCGCTGTATGAGCGCAACCGTTATTCGCCGGCGATCCGGTCCAATGGCTTTCTGTTCGTGTCGGGGCAGGTCGGCAGTCTGCCCGACGGCTCGCCGGAGCCCGAGCTGGAAGCCCAGGTGCGCCAGGCATTCGAGAACCTGAACGCGATCCTGGCTGCGGCGGGCGGCAGTTTCGAGGATGTCGTCGACGTCACCGTGTTCATGGTCGATCCGGCGACGAGGTTCGAGCGCATCTGGTCCGTCGTCGGCGAGTTCTGGGGCGATGCGCCGCATCCTACCGTTACCGCTGTCGGCGTCACCTGGTTGTACGGTTTCGATTTCGAGATCAAGGTAATAGCCAGAGCTGCGAACCGAGAATGACCGCGTTGTATGAGGCGTGGACCAGCATGGGCGCCAGCAGGCTTTTGCTGCGCTCGTAGGTCCACGCGGTGCACAGGCCCAGCGCGAATACCGGCAGCATCGACAGCGGCGGATGGACCACGGCGAAGACCGCTGCGCTCATCAGCATGGCGCGCGGCGCGGATATCGAGCGCCGGAGGCCGCCGTAGATTAGGCCACGGAAGATGAATTCCTCGCACAACGGCGCGGCCACCACGGCCAGCAGCATGATCCAGCCACGGCCGCCTGTCGATGCCGCGGTCTGCCGGGCGACGTCCGCCCACAGCGCCGAGTGGTGCAGCGCGGCCAGGTAGCCCACGCCGGCGATACACGCCACGCCGGCCGTCAGCGCGCCATGGCGCAGCGATTGCGCGACATCGCCGCCGCGCAGGATGGCCGGCACGCCGGCCGCCTTGCTGCGCCAGTAGCTGAAGCGCATCAGCGCATATACCAGCGCGCCGGCCGCGGCGAAGGCGATGGTCATGGATTTCGGATCGATGGCCTTCGGGTCCCGCGCGATCACCAGCACGACGATGCCCTGCAGGATGAAGAAGGCGGTGGCGGCGATCAGCCCGTCGGAGGTCGATACGCGCGGCGGCGGAGCTGCGGCCGGATCGAGCAGATAGGGCAGGGCGTCGCGCGCCTTCTGCCACAAGGCCAGCGCCATCGATGCGATCAGCACCATCACCACCAGCTTTTGCGACCACACGCTGCTGTAGATCGACCAGGTGTAGAAGCTGGCCAGCAGCATGTAGAGATAGATGTAGGTCGGCCGCACGCGGGAACGGACGTCGACCGCCTGCGGATCGCAGGCGAACACGCCCAGCGAGACGGCGATCACCGAGTAGATCGGAATGCCGGCGAAGACGATCAGCAGCAGCACCAGCATGGTCCAGTCGAACTGCGTGGTGTACCAGGCGCTGATGCCGATGACGACCAGTGGATAGACCATGGTCAGCACGCCCCACAGCTGGGCTTTTTCCTTCAACACGCTCTCGATCGAGCGCGGCACGGTGTACAGCAGCCACAGTACCTGGCCTTCGTTGTTCAGCGTCTGGAAGGCCGACAGCATCAGCACGTAGACGCCGATGCCGAAGGCGATGGCGGCGGCGGTGGTGTGGTGCTGGCCCAGCTCCGCCAGGCTATTGAGCTTGCCGTTGAAGACCATCTGGCTGACGACGATCACCACCGGCAGCAGCAGCGTTTGCACCAGGAAGTTGCGGTCGCGGCTCAGCAGCCGCAGCTCGCGGCGCTTGATCGGCGACAGCGCGTTGGACAGCCGGCTGCGCAGGTTGCCGCTGGAGGCAGCCGGCAGCTTGCGCCGCACGCTCTCCCTTGAACCTGAATTGACGACGCCATTGCGCAGCTGGTAGCGCATCAGCGCTACCCCGGCCCACAGCAGCACCGCGGTCTGCGCCAGCAGCATCGCGATGATGTGCACGGCCCGGCCCCAGTCGGGCGCCTGCATCGCTTGCAGCACCAGCCCCGGCGGCGTCCAGCCGGCCCATGCCGGGAAGGCGCGCGCCCAGTCCATCACAAAGCCGCTGGCGCCGGGCATGCCAAGCGCCATGACGAAGTAGATCAGCGGCATGCTGAACAAACCGGTGACGGCCTGCAGGTTGCGCAGCTGCGAGGCCGGCAGCCACATACGCAATCCGGTGTCGGCCAGCGTATGCAGCAAGGCGGCCAGCGGCAGCAGCATGAGCGCCGCCAGCAGCGCCGCCAGCGGCGCGAACCAGGCCAGGTTCGAATACCAGGCGATCATGGCCAGTGGCGGCAACAGCGCGAACATGCCGCTGAAGTTGGCGGCGCTGCGCTCCAGCAGCCGTCCCCACAACAGCGTCGAGCGTTCGACCGGCATGGTCACCAGCCATTCCATGTCCCAGTCGGGTTGCGCCAGCTCCTTGCTGCCCAGCGGGAGCAGGACGGCGATGCCGAACAGCAGCGTGACCACCATCGTCAGGCCGCCGGCCAGCTCGGGCTCGAACGGGGCCTTGTGCAGTTCGACGGCGGACGCTTCAAGATTGCCCTGGCGGGCGCCGTGCTGGTCGACCTGGTTGCAGGCGCTGTCGGCCACCAGGTGGCACTGCATGTTGAGCACCACGTTGCGCGACAGGCTGAGGAAAGAGAACGACATGAACAGCACCATCAGCAAGGTCAGCACCCACAGACTACTCTTTTTGCCGGCGATGCCGTCGCGCGCCTTCTTCTTGCGGAATTTGCGGAACAGGTTATTGGCCACCATATTGCGCTGGCGGGTCAGGCGCATTTTTGTCATCAGCCAGATGGCGCGCGCCTGCGTCGGCGGTTGTGCTGTTTGCTGCGTCATTCGGCGCTCTCCGCCGCCGCTTCGTCGGTGATCTTCAGGAACACGTCTTCCAGCGAGCCGCTGGCCGAAGCCTCTGCGCGGATTTCGTCGAGCGTGCCGGTGGCCGCCAGCTGGCCGTGGTGGATGATGCCGACGCGGTCGCACAGCTTTTCCGCCATGTCCAGCAGGTGGGTGGAGACGAAGATGGTGACGCCGCGCGCAGCTGCCGCCAGCAGGCGCTCCTGCACGTCGCGCGAGGCGCGCGGATCGAGGCCGTTGATTGGTTCATCGAGGATCAGCACCGCAGGGTCGTGGATCAGCGCGCAGGCCAGGCCGAGGCGCTTCTTCATGCCCAGCGAGTAGTTGACGGCGTAGTCCTCGGCCGCTTCCTCGAGGCCGAACTCGGCCAGCAGGCTGGCGCCGCGGCGGGCCGCCTCGGCGCGCTCGAAGCCGTGCATCTCGGCGACGAATTGCAGGATCTCGCGGCCGCGCAGGTAGTCGTAGAAGATCGGCGTGTCGGGCAGGTAGCCCACGCGGCGCTTGACCTCCGCCGGCTCGGCGTGGCAATCGAGGCCGTCGATCAGCACGTGGCCGGCGCTGGGCACCAGGATGCCCATCATCATGCGGATGGTGGTGGTTTTGCCGGCGCCGTTGGGGCCGAGGAAGCCGAACACTTCGCCGCGTTTGACGGTCAGCGTCAGCGGTTTGACGGCGCTGAAGCCGCCATAGATCTTGGACAGTCCCTGGAATTCGATCATGTTAACCCTCGCGCCGCCGCCATGACGGCCTCGGCAATGTTATGAAATTATCTAGCTATCATAACATCGCCATGGCGCGAAGGGCAGCATCACGGGGAGGGATACAGGCTCATTCCGAAGCGTTCGGTGCGCGGATGCCAGTTGCCGGTGATGTCGGCCGAGGCCAGCACGCGCTCGGCGCGGCCGATCAGCAGCGCGCGCGGCACCAGGCCGATGTAGCGCGAGTCTTCGCTGTTGTCGCGGTTATCGCCCAACATCATGTACTGGCCGGGCGGCACGGTGACCGGCTCGAAATTGCGGCGCGCCTGCAACTGCGGCAGCAGCTGGATAGGATGCCCTGTGCCTTGATCCTGGCCCAGCGATTCGCGCACGCGCACGGCGGCCAGGTCGCCCACGCCCTTGATGGTTTCGGTGCCGTGGCCCAGCGCCGCGTAGCCGGCCTGCTCGCCGTTGATGATCAGCTGCTCGTTGCGCATCTCGACGCGGTCGCCCGGCAAGGCGATCACGCGCTTGATCAGGCGGATGCCGGTGGTGGGCGACGAGAAGGTGACGATGTCGCCGCGCTGCGGCTCGCCGGTGGTGCCGATGACGATGTCGGTCAGCGGCACCTTGACGTTGTAGGCCAGGCGGTTGACGAAGACCACGTCGCCTTCAAGCAGGTTGGGGTGCATCGAGGCGGACGGGATAGGATTCCAGTCGGCGACAGCGGTGCGGAAGATCCCGAACAGCATCAGGAACAGCAAGAAGCCCTTGTTGGCGCGCATCCAGTTTTTCATTTCATCTCCCTTGTGAGCGATACCGTAGCGGCATGTTGACGTTGTATCCTTAAACATGGCTTAGCAACGGCCTTGCTTCGGCGCAGGCCTAACTATCGCGGTGAAATTGCTGGCATTCTATCCACATGACGACCTCTCACACTCCTCCCCGAAACGCCCTGGACGCGGTCACGCATCCCGATCCCTATCCATATTACGACAGCCTCGCCGCGCGGCAAGGGCTGCATTTCGACGACGGCCTCGGCTTGTGGATCGCCGCCAGCGCCGCCGGCGTGACAGCGGTGATGCAGCACCCGGATTGCCGCGTACGGCCGCTGGCCGAGCCGGTGCCGGCGGCGATTGCGGGCGGCGCGGCGGGCCAGGTGTTCGGCGCGCTGGTGCGCATGAATGATGGCGAGCGGCACACGCAGCCCAAGCTGGCCTTGCAGCGGGCGCTGGCCGGTGTCGGCACCGATGAGGCCCGGCGGCGCGCGGCGCGGATAGGCGCTGAGCTGTGGCGTGATGATGGCCTGGCGTCGTGGATGTTCGAGGTGCCGGTGTCGGCCATGGCCAGCCTGATCGGCTTTGCGGACAGCCAGCTGCCTGCGGTGGCGTCATGGATGGGCGAGTTTGTGGCCTGCCTGTCACCGTTCAGCGACGCTTCGCAAATCGAGCGCGCCCACATGGCGGCGCAGGCGCTGCTGGAGAGCTTCAAGACGCTGATGCGCAGCGCACCTGCTGCCTCGGAGGGCAGCTTGCTGTCGCTGGTGATTGCGGAGGCAGAGGCGGTGGGGTGGAACGAATCGCACGCCTTGCTGGCCAATCTGGTCGGCCTGCTGTCGCAGACGTATGAAGCCACGGCTGGCCTGGTCGGCAACAGCGTGCTGGCGCTGGCACGCCAGCCGGAGGAAGAACGCAGCGGTCCGGAAGACGCCGCAGCGCTGGTGCGGGTGGTGAGCCGTTTCGATCCGCCGGTGCAGAACACGCGCCGCTTCGTCGCGCGGGATTGCGAGATCGGCGGCGCGCAGTTGAGGGCCGGCCAAACAATCCTGCTGGTGCTGGCCGCCGCCAGCCGCGATCCGCTGGGCAAGGGCCGCGAGTTCGGTTTCGGCCATGGCATCCACGCCTGCCCTGGCAATGCGCTGGCCTGTGCGATCGCCACCGGCGCCATGGAGTCGCTGATGTCGGCGATCGCCGTCGCCCCTGGGGCGGCGATGCTGAAGGCATTGAACTGGACTTACCGCCGTTCGCCCAACGCCCGCATCCCGCTATTCAGCCTAGTGCGCTGATTTCTGCACCAGCGCGCTGCCGACGCCATGGCGGTGGCCTTCGCTGACGGCGGTGACGGTGCCGTCTGGGTTGAACACCAGCGCGTTGGCGGCGCCGATTTCCTCCGGCGTCTTGCTCCAGTGCTGGCCGCTTTTCTCCAGCGCCAGCGCTTGCGGTGTGCCGGCGAAGCCCGGTTCCACATCGGTCGCCATGCCGTTGCGTTCGGACAGGCGCGGCGCGTTGACGGCGTCCGGCATCGACATGCCGAGGTCGACGTAGTTGAAGATCGTCTGCAGCACGGTGGTGATGATGGTGGCGCCGCCAGGGCTGCCGACCGAGAACGCCGGCTTGCCGTCCTTGAATGCCAAGGTCGGCGACATGCTGCTGCGCGGGCGCTTGCCCGCTTCCGGCACGTTCGGATGCGGGCCGGAGAAATCGAAGTCCGTCATCTCGTTATTCAGCAGGAAGCCATAGCCCGGCACGGTGATGCCGCTGCCGCCCCACGATTCGATGGTGTAGGTATAGGAGACGATATTGCCGTCCTTGTCCGACACCGTCAGGTGGGTGGTGTGCGCGCCTTCGGCCAGCAGCTTGTTGGCGTTGGGACGCAGAGGCACGCTGACGTCGTTCTGGAATGGATACGGGTCGCCGGCCGGGGCCTGCACGCTGGCCTGGGCCGGATTGATCAGTTCACGGCGGCGCGCGGCGTAATCCTTGTTCAGCAGACCGGCCACCGGCGCCTCGACGTATTCCGGGTCGGCCAGGTAGGCGTTGCGGTCGGCGAAGGCCAGGCGGCTCGCTTCCATGTACAGGTGCTCGGCTTTTTCGCGCGGCATGGACTTGAGGTCGTAGCCCTCGAGGATGTTCAGCGCTTCGGCCACGGCAACGCCGCCGCTGCTCGGCAACGGCATGCCGTACAAGTCGTAGCCGCGATAGGTGCTGTGCACAGGCTGGCGCAGGCGCACTTCGTAGTTGGCCAGGTCGGCCATCGTCATGCTGCCGGAGCGCACGCGCACGCCGGCCGCCACTTTCGGCTGGTTGACGGTATCGACCACCGCGCGGCCGATCTTGCCTTCGTAGAAGACCTTGACGCCGCCGGCCGCGATTTCGCGGTAGGCCTTGGCCATGCCGGGATTGCGCAGCGTGGCGCCGGGCGCGATGGCTTTGCCGTCCTTCAGGTACAGCGCGGCGGTATCGGGGAACATGCTGAATTTGTCGCGGCTCATCTCGATCAGGTGGGAGAAATTCTCGTTGACCTTGAAGCCGTCGGTGGCGACGGCGATCGCCGGCGCCAGCACCTGCTTGAACGACATCGAGCCGTAGCGGTCCAGCGCCTCGTGCCAGCCGCGCACCGCGCCGGGCACGCCAACCGACATGCCGCTGGCGACCACCTGCTCGAAGTTCATCTCCTTGCCGTTTTCCTGGAACACGGTCGGCGTGAAGCTGGCCGGCGCCGTTTCGCGGTGGTCGATGGTGATGACGCGCTTGTCCTTGGCCAGGTAGATGACCATGAAGCCGCCGCCGCCGATGCCGCAGCTGAACGGATCGGTCACGCCCAGCGTGGCCGCCGCCGCAACCGCCGCGTCGATGGCGTTGCCGCCCTTGTTGAGAATGGCCAGCGCGGCTTTCGACGCCGGTTCGCTGATGGTGGCGACGGCGCCGCCGGTGCCGGTGGCCACCGGCGTCTTGGCGAAGGCGGCCGGCGGCAGGACCAGCGTGAGGATGATGGAAGAAACGAGGACGGTGCGGGCGGGACGGCGTATCGTTGTCATGTGGTCGCTGGGTCGGGTTAGGATGAGGGAGCGTTGCTTACCCTCAAGCTTACCCGATAATCCGGCGTCGCTTCATTCTTGGCCGGGACCGCTTGCGGCTCGACGCCGGCCAGCGTGAACGTCAGGCCGTTTTGCGTGACGCTGGGCTTGCCGTTCGGCATGCTGTCGGACAGCACGAAGCTGCTGGTGCTGCCGTCGGTGCCGGTCAGCGTGAAGCTGTAGCTGATGTAGCCGGCCCAGACGCAGACCGCGCCGATACGGCAGCGGCTGTCGTTGACGCGTTCCAGCTTGACGACGGGGGCGCTGGCGGTGGCGCCGGCCAGGCCTGGCGTGGCGGCCTGCGCGATGGTCACGCTGCCGCCTTGCTGCAGCACGTAGGTGGCGGTGAAGCGTTGCGCCGCGGGAGCGGCCGCCTTGCCCATGCCGGACGCGGAGCCGCAGGCGTGCAGCATGCCCATGATGGCGACCAGCACGGGCAGGACGATCAGCTGGCGCAGCATCGGACGCAATATGGCACGCAAATTCGTGGTTTTCATTGTGGACCTCCATCCAAGTGGAAGCAAGCTTAACAAAAAGATCATACCGGCGGCGCACGAACTGCACGCCGACAGCGCTGGCTCAAACTAAGTCGGCGCGGCCGGCACAAGCTGCGTAGAATGTCTGCTTTGAATCAATCAGGATATCCCTCATGAAAAAAACCGGCATGGCGAAAAGTGACGCCAAAAAACTGATGGGCAAGGTGGCGGCCCCAGGAGCGGCTGGTTTCGGCAAGGTGGCCGACGTCGTCGACAAGCGCGAGCAGCGCAAGCGCGACCAGGAACTGGGGCTGGTGCCGTTCGCGGTCAAGCTCAACGGCGACCTGGTGCAGCAGCTGCATGCCCAGGCCAAGGCGCGCGAGCTGGAGATGAACCAGCTGGTCGCCGAGCTGCTGGCCAAGGGCCTGGCAGCGTAAAGCAAAAAAATCCCCTGCGGCACCGAACGCGATCTTGCATGCGTTCGGGCAGGAGGGGATTTTTTACCCGGCTGGCTTAAACAAAAGCGGCCAGCGAGCCCTTCATTTTCTTCAGCGCGGCCGATTCGATCTGGCGGATGCGCTCGGCCGATACGCCGAATTCGTCGGCCAGCGTGTGCAGCGTGGCGCCGGAGCCGTCGTCATTGGCCAGCCAGCGGGCTTCGACGATGCGGCGCGAACGGGCGTCCAGCTTGCCCAGCGCTTCTTCCAGGCCTTCCGACTGCAAACGGGTCACCTGTTCGGCTTCCAGCACGCGGGTCGGCTCGCTGGCCTCGGACGACAGGTAGGCGATCGGGGCGAACTTGTCGTCCTCGTCGTCGTTCGGCGATTCCAGCGCGATGTCGCGGCCGCTCAAGCGGGTTTCCATCTCGATCACTTCTTCGCGCTTGACGTCCAGCAGCTTGGCCAGGCTGTCGATCTGCGCCGGCGTCATCGCGTCCAGGCCGGTCTTGTGGCTGCGCAGGTTGAAGAACAGCTTGCGCTGTGCCTTCGTCGTCGCCACTTTGACCAGGCGCCAGTTTTTCAGGATGTACTCGTGCATCTCGGCCTTGATCCAGTGCATCGCGTACGACACCAGGCGCACGCCCTGGTCGGGGTCGAAGCGCTTGACGGCCTTCATCAGGCCGATATTGCCTTCCTGAATCAGGTCGGCGTGCGGCAGGCCATAGCCCAGATAGCCGCGCGCGATCGACACCACCAGGCGCAGGTGCGACAGCACCAGTTCCTGGGCGGCGCCGAGGTCGTTCTTTTCCTTGAGCCGCTTGGCCAGCGAGATTTCATCAGCGTGGGTCAGCATCGGCAGGCGGTTGACGGCCGAAATATAGGCGTCCAGGTTCCCCAGGTTGCCAGTGAACCCGAGTCCCAGTGCGCTATTGGTGGCGGGGACCAATGCAGTCGGTGCGGACATCATATTCATTTTCATTCCTTTGCTCGATGGTGTGACTGTTGCTGCAGAGAACTCATTTGCTCTTCAGTTCACATATATTAGCACTCTCCTTCGTTGAGTGCCAATCACCAGATATTTATCGCCCTGATAGTAAAAATACTATGACGTTTTTAAGCATCATGGCTTCTGATAAATCAAGCATGCGCGTTGGAGCTTAGGCCAAGCTTAATGATAGGGCGGGGCGGGAGCCGTTTCCGTGCGCGGACGCACGGAAAGGCTGAGGGATCAGTTGAGCTTGGACAGATGGCGCTGCACGGACAGCAGCGCGCCGATCAGGCCGAGGCCGGCGGACAGCGCCAGCAGGGCGGCCATGGCCAGCGGCGGCAGCGGCGCCAGCTGGAACTCGGACGCGTACAATCTTGCAAATTCAGCAATCGCGATGTTCAGCGGGCGCAGCGCCAGCGACACCGCGCCCAGCGCCAGGCCGCCGGCGCACAGGCCCAGCAGGGCGCCGGTGTAATAGAAGGGGCGGTGGATGAAGCTGTCGGTGGCGCCGATCAGCTTGGACACCAGGATTTCCTCGCGCTGCGTCATCACCTGCAGGCGGATGGTGTTGAAGATCACCGCCACCACCACCGTGCCCAGGGTCGCGGCCAGCAGCAGCAGGGCCAGGCGCAGCACGTTGAGCAGCGCGGCCAGGCGCTTGACCCAGGCCGAGTCGACCTGCACCGTGTCGACGCCGGGCAGCGCGCGGATCTGTTCGGCCAGCTGGTCGACGTCGCCGCCGGCCTGGGCGTTGCGGAAGGCGTCGAGCTTGAGCACGTAGCTGTCGGGCAGCGGGTTCTCGCCCAGCGTGGTCAGCACGTCGGCCAGGCCGCTCTTGTCCTTCAGGTTGTCCAGCGCCTTTTCGCGCGGCGTGAAGATGATCTTGGCCTGCTTGTCCTTGACCGTCTGGCGCAGCGGCGCGGCCAGCGCCTCGGCCTGCTCGCGCGGCGTGTCCTGCTTGAGGAACACGCTGATTTCCGGATCGACCGACAGCTGCTCGGACATCGGCCGCACATTGTCGAGCAGGGTGACGCCGGTGAACGGCAGCGCCAGCGCGATCGCCACCACTAATATATTGAACAGGAAGCCGCCCGGCGAACGGCGCAGGTGGACCAGCGCGGCGGCCAGCGCGTAGCGGTGTTGGCGGAACCAGTGCGTCATGCCGCCACCTCCAGCTGACCTTGATTGAGGTGGATGACGCGCGCGGCCGAGTCGAGCATCTGCTCGTCGTGGCTGGAGATCACGCAGGTCACGCCGACCGAGTGGAAGGCCTTGAGCGCATCGAGCACCTTGTTGGCGCTGGCGCGGTCCAGGTTGGCGGTCGGCTCGTCGGCCAGGATCACCTGCGGCCGGTTGACGATGGCGCGCGCGATCGATACCCGCTGCTGCTCGCCGCCGGACAGGGCCAGCGGCTGGGCATGGGCGCGTTCGAGCAGGCCGACCTTGTCGAGCGCGGCGCGGGCGCGCTGCTCGGCCTGGCCGCGCGAGGCGCCGGTGACCAGCAGCGGCAGCATGACGTTGGCCAGGATGGAGCGGTCGGTCAGCAGGCGCTGCTGCTGGAAAATCAGGCCCAGGTTGCGCCGCAGGAAAGGCACGGCGGCCGGCTTGATGCGGGCGATGTCCTGGCCGTTGACGATGACCTGGCCGGCGCTGGGGCGCTCCATGGCCGCGATCATCTTCAGCAGCGTGGATTTGCCGGCGCCGGACGGGCCGGCGAGAAAGACCAGTTCGCCTTTTTCTACCGTGAGCGTGACGTCGCGCAGCGCCGTCGCATCGGGGGAATATTGTTTCGAGACGTTCCGGAATTCGATCATGTAAGGATCCGAAGGGTTATCCAAGCAGGGCTTCGACAAATTCGGCAGCCACGAACGGCTGCAGGTCTTCAATCTTTTCGCCGATGCCGATGAAATACACGGGCACCGGACGCACGCGGGCGATCGCCGCCAGCACGCCGCCCTTGGCCGTGCCGTCGAGCTTGGTGATCACCAGGCCGGTCAGCTGCAGGGCGTCGTCGAAGGCTTTGACTTGCGCCAGCGCATTTTGCCCGGTATTGCCGTCGATCACCAGCAGCGTTTCGTGCGGTGCGCCTTCAAGGCCCTTGCCGATGACGCGCTTGATCTTTTTCAGCTCTTCCATCAGGTGCAGCTGGGTCGGCAGGCGGCCGGCGGTGTCGATCATGACCACGTCCAGGCCCTTGGCCTTGCCGGACTGCACGGCGTCGAACGACACGGCGGCCGGGTCGCCGGACTCCTGCGAGATGACGGTGATGTTGTTGCGCTGGCCCCAGACCATCAGCTGCTCGCGGGCGGCGGCGCGGAAGGTGTCGCCGGCGGCCAGCAGCACCGACTGGCCGTTGGCCTGCATGTGCTTGGCCAGCTTGCCGATGGTGGTGGTCTTGCCGGCGCCGTTGACGCCGGAAATCATCATCACCATCGGTTTATGGCGGCCCAGTTCGAACGGCTTTTGCAGCGGCAGCAGCAGGTCTATCATCAGCTGTTTCAGCGCGGCCTTGACGGCGGCCGCGTCCAGCAGCTTGTCGTCCTTGACCTTTTGCCTGAGCGCGTCCAGCAGGTACTGGGTGGCGTCGATGCCGGCGTCGGACATCAGCAGCGCCGCTTCCAGCTCGTCGTACAGCTGGTCGTCGATCTTGGCGCCGACAAACAGGATGGACAGGTTGTTCGAGGTCTTGGACAGGCCGGCCTTCAGGCGCGACATCCACGACAGTTTCTGCGCCGGCTCTTCGATCGGCAGCAGCGGCTCGACGGCAGCGGGGGCGGTTTCAACGGTAGGGGTGGGGGCCGGTGCCAGGGGTTTAAGCTCAGGCACTTCCGGGGCGACAGGTTTTTTCTTGAAGAAACTAAACATGGATATGTGGTTGGGGGCGCTTCAAGCAGATGCCCGGCAGCGCCGGACACGGGGAAATGCGCGTATTTTACCAGAGCCCGGCCTGGCGGCCCCGGATTGCTACCGGAATGACAACGTTTCAGCTGGCGGCGGGACCGTTGCGCTGGCGCCATTCGGCGATGGCGGCGCTGATGTCGGACAGCGCGTAGACCCGCACGTACGACGGCCGGCGCCGCTTGAGCGCGGCATTGCCGCCGCCGGCCCACAGCTCGACGCTGCCGTTCAGGCGCAAGTGTAGCTCGGCCAGGCCGTCCAGCGCCTGGCGCGCGTTCATGGCCACGGAGAAGGACAGGGCGATGATGTCGACCCGCTGCACGCGCGCCGCCTCGACGATGTCGAGCAGCGGCGTCTGCACGCCCAGCGAGATGCAGTGGGCGCCTTCGGCCACGCACATGGCCTCGGCCATCAGCAGGCCCAGGCCGTGGCGCTCCTGCGGCAAGGTGGTCAGCATGATGCGCGGCGCGCCGACGTTGTTGGCGTTGGCCTGCGGCATGGCGAAGATGGCGCTGCGCATCACCACCGTCAGCGACTCGGTATATAGATGTTCCTCGAATGTGGCCAGCTGGCCGCTGGCCCAGGCCTCGCCGATCAGCGAAGTCAGCGGGGCGACCAGTTCGATGACGAAACTCTTCAGGCCCATCATCAGCAGCGCCTGCGACAGCTTGCGGCGCAGCGCCTCCATCTGATGGCTCTTGCACAGGTCCAGATAGGTTTGCAGCTCCGGCGGCGGCACCGACGGCCCGCCGAGCTTGCTGGTGGCCTGGCCGGTCAGCGCCTGCAGCTCGTCCGCGCTGTACTGGATCACCTTGCCGGGACGGAAGCCGAGGTCGATCAGGCGCTTGACCAGCCGTAGCTTTTGCACCTGTTCGATGGGGTAGACGCGCTCGCCGTTCGGGTCGCGCAGGGGCTGGGGGAAGTCGTAGCGCCGCTCCCACACGCGCAGGGTTTCCTTGGCGACGCCGGTGTCGCGCTCGACGTCGCTGATCGTGCTAGGAACTGTTTGTGAAGAAGCTGTAGTTGTCATCAGGCATATGCGGCCGCCGTTTTTGACAGTCGCGAGGGTTGGCACAGGGTCTGGGTGCACAGTGCGCTAGCGTGAGGCGGGCATAACGCGACCTGCATTTTACATTCCTTTCGCGCCTGAAAGTAATGCATGCACATCGTGTTTTGCTCTGTATAAGTCATGGAAAACACCTTGTCCACGACACACAGTTGACATCGGGAACTAATTAACTATTTATCGCCCATCCCCCGGTTTTGTCATAGACAAAATTTTTTGTAACGGGGGAAAAATGTGTTGCAAGCGGCGGAATTTCTCGAAACGACATGCCGCTTGCCTGTATGCATTTCATTCATGCAGACGCTGCACCATTCGCAGCGCATTCCATGGAAATATGCAAGAGTTGTCGCTGGTTTTGTCGTAAAACAGCAACAAGTAGCAATTTCTTACAAATTGCTGATGCAACGCAACACTTTTCCGACGGCACAAAATTTAGTACACAAATAAAGGGGTATCACTATGAGCAAAGTTGGCGCCTGGGCTATTTTGCCGTCGGAAACTGCCGAACATTGTCTTGAGTTGTAAGCTTATTACCATTCGGTAGAGGCGGGCGCGCGGGGGCTTCAGTATAAAATGGCGTCAGAAATAGCAAAGTGGCTATTTTTACTTGGTCCGACAACGATGTGGTCGCGCATGCATAGATCTTGCATTTGTTACCAGGGCAGCCCGCACAACGGGCTGCTGCACTGGTTCATCGTGCGGAAATACTGGGCTAGTTCGCTTGCTCGGCAAGAAATATTGCGATGCGGTAAAATGCTGGCGCTTTGATCATCTGGCATGCATAACAACAGTCAACATGAATGCATTTACACTTGATAGAAAAGCAAAGCATCAGTATAGTGCCGCCTCCGGTGCCTTTGTGCACTGCGATAAAGCCGGCGTCGATTAAATCGGCCGCAACTTATGTGAACGCCGTCCCGGCTACCGGGACCGCACAGTGGCAGCTGGGGAGTATGCCCTCACGCACAGACGGCGCCTGCTGGTGGCGCCGATAAGCACCGAATTTAAGCGTAAGACTAGCTTTACCTTTTTACAGCAACACAACTGAAGGAAACACGCAATGAAAAAATCCCTTATCTCCATCGCCGTACTGGGCGCAATGAGCTCCGCAGCCTTCGCACAGTCGAACGTAACGATCTACGGTATCGTCGACGCCGGTATCGTTAGCGAGCGCGGTGGCGCAGCTGGCAATGTCACCAAAGTAGCCAGCGGCACCGCTTCGGCTTCCCGCCTGGGCTTCAAAGGCACCGAAGATCTGGGTGGCGGTCTGAGCGCCATCTTCAAACTGGAAGCCGGCGTGAAAATCGACGACGGCTCGCTGGACAACACCAACAACAAGCTGTTCAACCGCGAAGCCTACGTCGGCATCGGTTCGAAGACCGCCGGCACCCTGACCCTGGGTCGTCAGTACACCCCGTACTACGAAACCCTGCGCGACGTGGCCGATCCATTCGCACTGGGCTACGCTGGTACCGCCAAGAACATCTTCCCAGTTGCTGGCGCACAGACCCGCAACGACAACGCCGTTGTCTACAAAACCCCTAACCTGGAAGGCTTCCAGGGCGCGGTTTCGTACAGCGTCGGTGAAACCGCTGGCGACGCTTCGGCAAACCGTCAGATCGGCGCTTCGGTTGGCTACACCAACGGTCCTCTGAACGTTGCCGCGGCTTACAACAGCCGCAACAACGACACCGCCACCGTGAAAACCAACGGCATGGGCCACAACGCCCTGATCGCTGCCAACTACGACTTCAAAGTCGTCAAGGCATACGTCGCCTTCGGCAAGGACAAGGGCCTGAACAGCGCCGCCCTGGCCAACACCAGCAACCCATACGGCTACACCGTGGCGCCAGTGGCTTCGCAAGACAGCAACGACACCCTGCTGGGTCTGACCGCACCAGTGGGCGACACCGCTGGTACCGTGATGGCTTCGTGGATCCGCAAGAACGACAAAGAAGTTGCTAACCGCGACGCCGACCAATGGGCAGTGGGTTACTCCTACGCTCTGTCGAAGCGCACCAGCACCTACGTGTCGTACGCCAAGATCAAGAACAAGAACGGCGCAAGCTACACCGTTGGTGGCAACACCGACGTCGGTAGCGGCGACAAGGCGTTCAACGTCGGCATGCGTCACTCCTTCTAATCTGATTTAATCAGTTAGAATCAACAACGGCTGCCTGGTGCAGCCGTTGTTCATTTCTGAAAGCCCTTACCATGATGACTACCCGACGTGCCGTGCTGGCCGGTTCCATCCTGCTGGCGTCCTGCGCGGTGTTCGCCGCGCCCAAGCTGTCGCGCAAGTCCGCCCCCGGCGGCCTGCCGCGCTACGGCATGGTGGTGTACTCCGACCTGTGCATCCATCCGGACAGCGGCGAGTTCGGCGGCCAGCGCATCACGCTGCAACGGTTTTCAGAAGTGGATACGGTGTTGTATGAATACACGGCCGGCGGCCTGAGCTGGCCGGTGGTGGCCAGCGACGTCACGATAGACCCGCGCGGCCAGCAGCTGTATTTCACCGTGCAGCCGCCGGACGAGGATGAGCGCACCATCAACGGCAAGCTGGCCGATGGCGGCAGGACGCTGGTGCTCGACGGCGGCTATTGCGGCGACGAGGCGGTGCCGATGCGGCTGTCGCTGGTGACCGATTTCGGGCGCAAGGCCGGCGCCTGCCGCGCCTGTCCCGCGCCCAAGCACAAGAAAGAGAAGGATGAAGACGGAGAGACGGCCCCGGCGCCGTACGTCGATCCAGTCAAGACCACGACCGCCGGCCTCTGAGCCGGCGGTTTTTCCATTGGCGGCTTACTTCGCGGCCTTGGCCGCCTGCGCGTTCTTGCGGATGGTTTCCAGGGTCGCACCCGGCGTGATCAGGTTGCCGTCGTAGCGCAGTTCGATCACGGCCGGCAGGTTCTTGCCGTTGGCCCAGGCCAGCGCGCGTTCCAGCGCCGGGCCGAATGCCGCCGTCGTATCGACCACCTCGCCATGACCGCCATAGGCCACGGCCAGCGCCGCGAAGTCCGGGTTGTGCAGCTGGGTGCCGGACACGCGGCCCGGGTAGTGCAGCTCCTGGTGCATGCGGATGGTGCCGAACATGCCGTTGTTGAACACGATGATGACCACGCCCGCCCGGTACTGCACGGCGGTGGCCAGCTCCTGGCCGTTCATCATGTACTCGCCGTCGCCGGCAAAGGTGATCACGGTGCGCCGGGGAGCGATGATCTTGGCCGCCACGCCGGCCGGCACGCTGTAGCCCATCGCGCCGCTGGTCGGCGCCAGCTGCGTGCGCATGCCGCCGTAGCTGTGGAAGCGGTGCGCCCAGGTGGCGTAGTTGCCGGCGCCGTTGGTGATGATGGTGTCGTGCGGGGCGATCTGGTCGATCTGCTGCACCACCTGCCACAGGTCCAGCGGCGCGGCGCCGTCCTGGAAGATCGGAGGCTGCTTCTGCCACGCGGCCAGGTCGGCGCGCGCTTCGGCCACGCTGGCTTGCCACGCGCCGCTGTCGAGCGGCGCCATCGCGGCCAGCATCGCCGTCATTTGCGGCATGCCGCTGTTGATCATCAACTCGGCCTGGTAGACGCTGCCCAGTTCCTCGGCGTCCGCGTGGACGTGGATCAGGCGCTGGGCCGGCACCGGCGCGGCGATCAGCGCGTAGCCGCCGGTGGTCATCTCGCCCAGGCGCGGGCCGATGGCCAGGATCACGTCGGCTTCGCGCACGCGCGCGGCCAGTTTCGGATTGATGCCGATGCCGACGTCGCCGATGTAGTTCGGGTGGGCGTTGTCGAGCAGGTCCTGGAAGCGGAAGGCGCAGGCCACCGGCAGGTGGTTGGCTTCGGCGAAGGCCTGCAGGTCGGCGCAGGCTTGCGCGTTCCAGCCGCCGCCGCCCAGCAGGACCAGCGGCTTCTTCGCGCCGGCCAGCATGCCGCGCACTTGCGCGATCTGCGACGCGGCGGGCGAGGCTTGCACCGGCTGGTAGGCGCGCGTGTCGGCCACGGTGGCCATCGCGGTCAGCATGTCTTCCGGCAGCGCCAGCACCACCGGGCCCGGACGGCCGCTGGTGGCGATCTGGAAGGCGCGGGCGATATATTCGGGCACGCGGTCGGCGCGGTCGATCTGCGCCACCCACTTGGCCATCTGGCCGTACATGCGGCGGTAGTCGATTTCCTGGAACGCTTCGCGGTCGACGAAGTCGTTGCCGACCTGGCCGATGAACAGGATCATCGGCGTCGAATCCTGGAACGCGGTGTGCACGCCGATCGAGGCGTTGGTCGCGCCCGGTCCGCGGGTGACGAAGCAGATGCCGGGCTTGCCGGTCATCTTGCCGTAGGCGTCGGCCATGAAGGCGGCGCCACCCTCCTGGCGGTTGATGATGAAGCGGATGTCGGAATCGTGCAGCGCGTCGAGCACGTCCAGATAGCTTTCGCCGGGTACGCCGAAAGCGGTGTCCACGCCGTGGATCTTCAGGGCGTCGACCAGGATCTGGCCGCCGGTGCGGGATGGTTGCGTCATTGTGCGGGCCTTATCGATATTATAGGTGTACATCACGGTGTGCCTCATTCTACGGCCGGGGCGGGGCAGCGGCTTTTCTAATGGCGACACCAAATTTCAGATTTGGATGGCCGGACTGGTACAATACCGCCTGAAGCAAGCCAGACAGCCGCTGGCCAGCGCGTAATGCCTGGCGGGAGGAAGGTCCGGACTCCACAGAGCGGGGTGACGGTTAACGGCCGTCCGCTGAAAGCCGCAAGCGCAAGCCCAGGGTATAAGGCGAGGAATAGGGCCACAGAGACGAGCGTATTAAGTTACGGTGAAACGCGGTAACCTCCACCTGGTGCAATTCCAAATAGGCACGCGATGATGCTGCTCGCGGAGCGTGCGGGTAGGAAGCTTGAGCGCTGGAGTAATCCAGCGCCTAGAGGAATGGCTGTCATAGCGCAGGTTCGCCTGCGCCGTAACAAAATCCGGCCTATCGGCTTGCTTCAACTAACAATGATTTCGCGGCGGCCGCCGGATCGAAGCGCACGCTGCGACGACCGGGGACATTGCCGATGAAAAAATACATACTGGCCTTGGATCAAGGCACCACCAGTTCGCGCGCCATCCTGTTCGACCATCAGGGACAGATCTGCGGCAGCGCGGCGCAAGAGTTTCCCCAGCATTTTCCGCAGCCCGGCTGGGTCGAGCACGACCCGAACGAGATCTGGAACAGCCAGCTCACCGTGGCCCGCAAGGTGCTGCACGACCATCACGTCGACAGCCACCAGATCCTCGCCATCGGCATCGCCAACCAGCGCGAGACCACCGTGGTGTGGGACCGCAAGAGCGGCGAGCCGATCGCGCCGGCCATCGTCTGGCAGGACCGCCGCACGGCCGACGTCTGCGAAGCGCTGCGCGCCGACGGCAAGGCTAAAAAGATCACGTCGATCACCGGCCTCGAGCTGGACGCCTATTTCTCCGCCACCAAGCTCAAATGGCTGCTCGACCACGTGCCGGGCGCGCGCGAGCGGGCCCGCAACGGCGCGCTGGCGTTCGGCACCATCGACAGCTGGCTGGTCTACAAGCTGACCGGGCGCCACGTGACGGACGTCAGCAATGCCGCCCGCACGATGCTGTTCAACATACACCTGATGCGCTGGGACCACGACCTGCTGCAGCTGTTCGATATTCCGGAAGAGATGCTGCCGCAGGTGGTGTCGTCGAGCGAGGAGGTGGGCAATACCAGGGCCGCGCTGTTCGGCGCGGAGATCCCGGTGGCCGGCATCGCCGGCGACCAGCAGGCGGCCACGTTCGGCCAGGCCTGCCACCTGCCGGGCATGGTCAAGAATACCTACGGCACCGGCTGCTTCATGCTGATGCACCTGGGCCGGCATCCGGTGGCCTCGCACAACCGCCTGCTGACCACGGTGGGCTGGCGGATCGACGGCGCCACCGACTACCTGCTGGAAGGCAGCGTGTTCATGGGTGGCGCCACGGTGCAGTGGCTGCGCGACGGCCTGGGCATCATCGAGAAATCCAGCGACGTCGAGGCGCTGGCCGCCAGCGTGCCCGACAGCGGCGGCGTGTTCATGGTACCGGCCTTTGTCGGGCTGGGTGCGCCGCACTGGGATCCGTACGCGCGCGGCACGCTGGTCGGCATGAGCCGCGGCAGCAACCGCGCCCACATCGCCCGCGCCGCGCTGGAGGCGATCGCCTATCAAAGCGCCGAGCTGATGGCGGCGATGCAGAAGGATGCGGCGATACCGCTGGCCGAGGTGCGCGCCGACGGCGGCGCCGCCCGCAACGACCTGCTGATGCAGTTCCAGGCCGATTTGCTGGGCGTGCCGGTGGTGCGGCCGACCGTGACGGAGACCACCGCGCTGGGCGCGGCCTATCTGGCCGGGCTGGCGGTGGGCTTCTGGGACACGCAGGAAGAAATCTCCGCGCAGTGGTCGTGCGAGCGCCGCTTCGAGCCGGCCATGCCGGCCGACCGCCGCGCTGAGTTGCTGGGGCAGTGGGGGCGCGCGGTGGAGCGCTCAAAAGCCTGGATTGCTACATAGAGGGCTCACTCGAAGGCCACATCTTCAAGCCGGAAGCGGTATTTGCGGCGTTCCGGTTCGGTCCAGCCCTGGCCGGGGCCGGTGTTGCGAGGCACAGAGGGCGTCAATGACTGGATCGTGGCCGTTGATTTTGTGAGATCAGCGCGCGCGGCAGGAGCGGCTGGCGTCGCTGGTGGGCTTGCAACGGAGCAGGGGGGAGCGTCGGCTGCGGCGCGGGCCAGTTCCCTGCGGCGCAGGCTGGCCCTTTTCCAGTTCTTTTCTCCGGGCATGCGAATCGAGATATCTTGCCAGGCGTTGCGCACGCTGTCGGCGAAAGCGCTGGCAAACTGGTTGGGCGAGACGGCGCGGCCTTTGTACATGATGTGGTCGCCTTCGACGATTGCATATTCATGGTCGTTGCGGTAAGCCATGCGCAACCACGTGCCCTCGGGCAGGAACAGCGTTTTCCATTGGTAGCCGCGCGGTTCGGCCGGCGGCACGCTTGCCGAGGTCGCGAGCCAGTGGCGGATCGCGGCATCAACCGCTTCGGCCGGATCGGCGGGCGAACCGGTTTCGCGGAGCCGATCCATCAGGGCGAGCAGGGTGGCGGGTGCGACATTCACGCTTACTGTAGCAAACATGCTGTTCTCCTCACTGAGGTCTACTGAAATTCTCTGAGTCCTACTGAGTTAGACCAGCTCAGTAAGGCAAAGTTCAATTCAGCAGATTTCAGTAAAAATTTCAGTAGATTTGCTAGAGGGACATCGGGGAGACACCCAGCGTATGTATTCAGGCAGCAAGGTTTCAGTGCGGCGATGGCCGCTATCCGGCCGCTCACGCAGCAGCCGAGCGGCTGCCGTCACTGGCGTATCATGTCCAAAATTTTGTACTATCCGGAGGTGTTATGGCGATTTCTGCTGCTGATATCGTGCCGCTTTCGCAAGCACGCGCCAATCTTTCTGAATTGGCGGACGAGGTCAAGGCCGGCGCTGAGAAGATTATTACCAAGAACGGAGTGAGCTACGTTGCGTTGATAGACGCGGCGCGGCTGGATTATCATCATCAGCTCGAACGCGGGCGGGTACATCTGCTGTTGATCGACGAGGCTTCCAAAGGTTTGGATGATGTCGCCGCCGGCCGTGCCAGGGATGCCAGGTCGGCCGTTGCGGCACTGAAAGGCGCCGTCAGCCTTGAGCAATAAAGCCGCCATGGGGACATCTTTTTTCGCCCGCGCGGGCCGCTCGGTCATCACCGTCAGCAGTCTTTCGACCTGAATTCCGTATCGAGTGTCCTCGGCCCGGGCGTATAATGGCAGGTGAGTCGACGTGCTGCACTGCAAAATTTGTATAGACAAGTTTGCGAACGTCATTGGCCTTGGTAATAGTATTAGAAATCGCTGTAGCTGCTTTTTGAAGGTTTCCCATTCCGCGTAACGGCGCTCCTGGCGCGACATACCCGCAATTCCTCCCTTAAATCACCCTGTTTTCCGCCGACCCAGCGCCGAATCGCCACATTGTCGATTTGATACTGCAATGTTGGCGAACTGCAACTATATGCATTTATTTCACTATTTTATTAAAGCCATTTTCCCCTTTTTAGTGCGCCCAAACACATGTGCACAGATGAGGTAGCACATTCACACTCTTTCATAAGTGCTTAATTTGGCTAACTATTTTATTTCTATGCGGCTTCAAGGAATCGCGCTAAGTCCTTAATTTCATTAATAAAATCGCTGTTTCGTTTGCCTGAAAGCGCTTGACCACTATTCTTGCTTCCTCTAAAGTGGGCATCTGTGTGAAAAAGTGTCTTTTTGTGGGAAATTTCACCCGACTTAGCGGCGGGGGAGATGAAACAAGGAAAGTGCTGTTCATGCTCCGCTAACCATACTGAGGTCAAAAGGTAATCCCGTGTTTCAAGGCGCGTCCGCAATCAATCTCGATGCCAAAGGCAGGATGTCTATTCCTGCCAAGCACCGTGACGCGCTGTCGATCCAGTGCGAAGGCCGCCTCACGCTGACCCGCCATCCCGATGGCTGCGTCATGCTGTTCCCCCGCCCCGTGTGGGAACAACACCGTCAACAGATCGCCAGCTGGCCCATGCAGGCCCGCGCCTGGCAGCGTATTTTCCTCGGTTACGCCGTCGACGTCGAAATGGACACGGCCGGCCGCATCCTGATCTCGCCGGAACTGCGCAGCGCCGTCGGCCTCGACCGCGAAGTCATGATGATGGGCATGGGCTCCCATTTCGAAATCTGGGATGCCGCGAAAATGGCGGAAAAAGAGCAGCAGGCGATGGATGCCGGCACCCCCGATGTACTCGCCAATTTCTCCTTCTAAGGCTCCGTGATGACCATGACATCGGTGCCGGAATTTCAGCATCGGACGGTGCTGCTAGACGAAGCGGTCGACGCGCTGGCGCTGGACGGCGCGCGCGCCGACGGCGTCTACGTCGACGGCACCTTCGGCCGCGGCGGCCACTCGCGCCTGATCCTGTCCAGGCTGGGCGCCAACGCGCGCCTGATCGCCTTCGACAAGGACCCGCAGGCCATCGCCACCGCCGAACAGATCGCCGACCCGCGCTTCACCATCGTCCATGACAGCTTCGCCACCATGAGCGCGGCGCTGGCCGAACGCGGCGCGCCCAAGGCGGACGGCATCCTGCTCGACCTGGGCATCTCCTCGCCGCAAGTGGACGACGCCGCGCGCGGCTTCAGCTTCCGTAACGATGGCCCGCTCGATATGCGCATGGACACCACGCGCGGCATGTCGGCGGCGCAGTGGATCGCCACTGAAACCGAACAGACACTGGAAAAGGTGATAAAAGAATATGGGGAAGAACGGTTTGCTTTTCAGATTGCAAAGGCGATTGTTGCTCGCCGGGCAGTCGAGCCAATTTCAACCACACGACAGCTTGCCGGCATCGTGGCAGGCGCGGTCAAGACTCGGGAAAAGGGCAAGGATCCGGCAACCCGCACATTTCAGGCTATCCGGATTTTCATCAATAAAGAGCTTGAAGATCTCGAGATCGGTCTGAACCAGGCCTACGACAGCCTGGCGCCGGGCGGCATCATCGCCATCATCAGCTTCCACTCGCTGGAAGACCGCATGGTCAAGCGCTTCTTCGCGTCCAAGGCCAATGTCGAGCAGCCCGACCGCCGCCTGCCGATCCGCGCGGTCGACCTGCCGCAGCCGGAGCTGAAGCTGCTGGCCAAGATGAAGCCGTCCGACGCCGAGGTCGACGCCAACCCGCGCGCCCGCTCCGCCGTGATGCGCGTGGCGCGCCGGCTGCCGATTCCTTCAATCGCGGAAGGTGCGGCATGAGCGGCAAGATCAACCTGGTGCTGGCGGCGATGCTGGTCGCTTGCGGCCTGTCGCTGGTTAACGCGCAATACCAGGCGCGCCACCTGTTCATCGAGCTGGAACGGGCGCAGTCGCAGGCGCGCCAGCTGGACATCGAATGGGCGCAGCTGCAGCTGGACCAGTCGACGCTGGGCAAGCACGCGCGCATCGAGGAAATCGCCCGCCGCGACCTGAACATGACCCCGCTGACCGCGGCCCGCACGCAGTACCTGACGCCGGAAGGATCGAAATGAGCCGCGGCAGCAATGCGAACACCTCGCGCGTAGCCGCCTCCAGGGGCGTGCCGTTCTCGAAGAACCCTGTGCTGGCGGTGCGTCTGTCGGTATGGCGTTCGCGCGTCGTGCTGTTCGTCTTGTTTGCCGCCTTCGCCGGCCTGGCCGGCCGCGCCCTGTGGCTGCAAGGCCTGTCGACCCAGTTCCTGCAGAAGCAGGGCGAGATCCGCTACGCCCGCACGCTGGACCTGCCGGCCACGCGCGGCAAGATCACCGACCGCGAAGGCCAGGTGCTGGCCTCGTCGATTCCCGTCAAGGCCATCTGGGCGATCCCGGACGATGTGCAGGACGCGCCGCCGGCCAAATTGAAAGAGCTGGCCAGGCTGCTCGACATGAGCAACGCCGACCTGCAGAAGAAGCTCGATTCCGACCGCGGCTTCGTCTACCTGAAGCGCCAGGTCGAGCAGGACGTGGCCGACCAGATCACCAAGCTGGGCATCGACGGCATCCAGACCCGCAAGGAATACAAGCGCTTCTACCCGCAGGGCGAAGTGACCACCCACGTGGTGGGCTTCACCAACGTCGAGGACGTGGGCCAGGAATCGATGGAGCTGGCGCAGCAGAAAACCCTGGTCGGCCAGCCGGGCAGCCGCCGCGTGATCAAGGACCGCCTGGGCCATATCGTCGAAGACATCGAATCGGTGCGCGAACCGCACGACGGCAAGGACCTGACGCTGTCGATCGACAGCAAGATCCAGTACATCGCCTTCACGCAGGTGAAGGAGTCGGTCGAGAAGTTCCATGCCAAGGCCGGCGCCGCCGTGGTGCTGGACGTGCACACCGGCGAGGTGCTGGCGCTGGCCAACTGGCCCACCTACAACCCGAACGACCGCTCCAAGCTGACTGGCGAGCAACTGCGCAACCGCGTCATGACCGACACCTTCGAGCCGGGTTCGTCGCTCAAGCCGTTCACCGTCGGCCTGGCGCTGGATGAAAAACGCATCACGCCGCACACCATGTTCGACACCGGCGCCGGCTCGATGGTGATCGCCGACCACGTGATCCACGACACCCATCCGCACTACATGATCGACGTGCAGGGCATCATCCAGAAATCGTCCAACATCGGCACCTCCAAGATCGCGCTGGCCATGCCGCCGCAGGAGATGTGGGAGATGTTCACCAAGGTCGGCTTCGGCCAGCAGCCCAAGTGGGGCTTCCCCGGCGCCGTGGCCGGCCGCGTGCGTCCTTATAAATCCTGGCGCCCCATCGAGCAGGCCAACATGAGCTTCGGCCAGGGCATCTCGGTGTCGCTGATCCAGCTGGCCCGCGCCTACATGATCTACGCCCGCGACGGCGACATCATTCCGCTGTCGTTCCAGAAGGTCAGCGAGGCGCCGCACGGCACGCAGGTGGTGAGCGCCAAGACCGCCGCCGAGATGCGCGAGATGCTGGAGATGGTGACCCAGCCGGGCGGCTCGGCCGTCAAGGCGCAGGTGCCGGGCTACCGCGTCGGCGGCAAGACCGGCACGGCGCAGAAGTTCCTCAACGGGCACTATTCGCAGACCAAATACATCGGCAACTTCGTCGGCATGGCGCCGATGTCGAACCCGCGCTTCATCATCGCCGTCATGATCGACGAACCGGGCGGCCCGGTGCACGTCGGCGGCGACGTCGCCGGTCCCGTGTTCTCCGCGCTGGCCGCCAATGCGCTGCGCGCCAAGAACATCACGCCGGATTCAACCCTTACCCATATCATCATTCCTGATAATGCAGCACAGGAGAACATGTGACCACTTCTGACTTCGACCCGATGGCTATTGCAGCCGCGATCCGCAAGCTGGCGCCGAGCGCGCAGCTGGCGTCGGATTCGCGCCGCATCAAGCTGGGCGATGTGTTTTTCGCTTATCCCGGCGACGCCGGCGATGGGCGCAGCTTTATCGACAACGCCATCGAGCAGGGCGCGTCGCTGATCGTGCTGGACCCCGCCGGTTTCACCTGGAACGACAGCTGGACCGTGCCCCACCTGGCCGTGGATAACCTGAAGCAGAACGCCGGCCCGATCGCGCACGCCTTCTACCAGCAGCCCGATGCGACGATGTTCACCGTCGGCGTGACCGGCACCAACGGCAAGACCTCCAGCGCCGTGTGGCTGGGCCAGGTCCTGTCGCGCGGCGCCGAACCGGCCGCCGTGGTCGGCACGCTGGGCGTGGGCCTGTTCCGCGCGCGCGGCGAAGTCGAATACGACGTCACCGGCTACACCACGCCGGACGCGGTGCTGCTGGCGCGTACGCTGGCCGACCTGCGCGGGCAGGGCGCGGCATCGCTGGCGATCGAAGTGTCGTCCATCGGCCTGGAACAAGGCCGCGTGGCCGGCATGCACTTCGACGTCGCGCTGTTCACCAACCTGACCCGCGACCATCTGGACTACCACGGCACGATGGAGGCCTACGAGGCCGCCAAGGTCAAGCTGTTCGACTGGCCCGGCCTGAAAACGGCGGTCGTCAACCTGGACGATCCCGCCGGCGTGCGCATTATCGATCACCTGAAAGCCAGGCCGGCTCCTTTGGCCGGCAACATCCCGCTGATCGGCTACACGCTGCGCGACACGACCGCGCGGCCGGACATCGACGGCGTGCTGATGCTGCGCGCCAGCCAGATGCGCAGCAGCCGCAGCCTCGGCACCGAATTCCATCTGGATTGCCCGCTGGGCGTGGCGCTGGTCAAAACGCATTTGGTCGGCAACTTCAACATCAGCAACGCGCTGGGCGTGATGGGCGCGATACTGGCCAAGGGCGCCGGCCTGCGCGCCGCCATCGAAGCGGCCGAGGCGCTGCAGCCCGCGCCCGGGCGCATGCAGCAGGTCGGCGGCCAGGATGCGCCGATGATCGTCATCGACTACGCCCACACGCCGGACGCGCTGGAGAAGACCCTGGCCGCGCTGCGTCCGGTGGCCAGCGATCGCGGCGGCCAGCTGTGGTGCGTGTTCGGCTGCGGCGGCGACCGCGATCCGGGCAAGCGCCCGCAGATGGGCAAGATCGCGCAGATCGCCGACCACGTGCTGGTCACCAGCGACAATCCGCGCAGCGAAGATCCGCATTCGATCATCGAGCAGATCCTGGCCGGCATGGACCAGAACAATCCGGCATCGACGGTGCAGGCGCTGGACGATCGCGCCGCCGCCATCCTGTCGGCGATCAAGCATGCCGGCAAGCCGGACGTGATCCTGCTGGCCGGTAAAGGCCACGAGCCCTATCAGGAAATCAAGGGCAAGAAACTGCCATTCTCGGATGCCGAGCACGCGCAGCTGGCGCTGTCGGCACGTTTAACCATGATGAGGACGAATTGATGCGCGCAGCACTCGCACAGATTCTGCCTTCGATCGCGGGCGCCAGGCTGATTGGCGCCGGCGAAGTGGTGTTTAACGGCGTCTCCACGGACAGCCGCAGCGTCATGGCCGGCAATTTGTTTGTCGCATTGCGCGGCGAAGTGTTCGATGCCCACCAGTTCCTCGCGCAGGTGGCGGAGCAGGGCGTCGCCGCTGCCATCGTCGAAGAACTGCCTGAAGGCTGGAATCTTCCGGCCATCGTCGTACCGGACACGCTGACCGCGCTGGGCCAGATCGCCAACTACTGGCGCCGCCAGTTCGCGATGCCGGTCATCGGCGTCACGGGCAGCAACGGCAAGACCACGGTCAAGGAAATGATCGCGACCATCCTCGCGGCGGCACATGGCGAAGAAGGCCGCCTGGCCACGCGCGGCAACCTGAATAACGAAATCGGCGTGCCGCTGACGCTGTTCCGCATGGAAGCGAAGCAGCAGTCGGCCGTCGTCGAACTGGGCATGAACCACCCCGGCGAAATCGGCCGCCTCAGCGCCATCGCCGAGCCGACCGTCGCCATGGTCAACAACGCCCAGCGCGAGCACCAGGAATTCATGCACACCGTCGAAGCGGTCGCCCGCGAAAACGGCGCCGTGCTGGCCAGCCTGCCGGCGGACGGCGTGGCCGTGTTCCCGCACGGCGACGAATTCACGCCGATATGGGAAGAGCTGTCGGCAGGCCGCCGCGTGCTGCGCTTCGGCCTGACCAAGGACGCGGAAGTGAGCTGCACCTTCCGTGCCGGAGATTTCGGCAACGAGATGTTCGTCACCATCCGCGAAGGCGAGGGCGAGCCTGAACAGTTCTTCGTCAACCTGCAGGCAGCCGGTGAGCACAACGTGCGCAACGCGCTGGCCGCCGTCGCCTGCACCTACGCCGCCGGCATCGCGCTGGACAAGATCAAGCTGGGCCTCGACACCTTCGCGCCCGTCAGCGGCCGCCTGCAGAAGAAGGCCGCCGCCAACGGCGCCGTGGTCATCGACGACAGCTACAACGCGAACCCGGATTCGGTGCGCGCCGCCATCGACGTATTGTCCAAGGCCGCCGCGCCGCGCGTGCTGGTGCTGGGCGACATGGGCGAAGTCGGCACGCAGGGGCCGGAGTTTCATGAAGAAATCGGCGCATATGCGCAGACCAAAGGCATCGAACAGGTGCTGGTAACGGGCGAACTGGCCTTGCACATGAAAGGCGCGTCCATTCGTCATTTTGAAAACTTCGGCGATCTGCTGGCTGCTGTCGATGCAGCGGTAACGCCGGATGCAACCGTATTAATCAAGGGCTCCCGCTTCATGAAGATGGAACGGGTCGTGCAGCATTTGATTGGATCGCAACAAGCTAACAAGGAAAGTCACTAATCATGCTGCTCTGGCTCGCACAATATTTCCAGCAGGACCTCGGACCACTCCGCGTCTTCAACTTCATCACCTTCCGCGCCGTCTTCGCGACGATCACGGCGCTGGTCATCGGCCTGGGCGCCGGCCCGGCCGTGATCCGCAAACTGACGGCCATGAAGTACGGCCAGGCCGTGCGCACCGACGGTCCGCAAACGCACCTGAAAAAACACGGTACCCCGACCATGGGCGGCGTGCTGCTGCTGATCGCCATCGGCGTATCGACGCTGCTGTGGTGCGACCTGTCGAACCGCCTGATCTGGCCTGTGCTGGTGGTCACGCTGGGCTTCGGCGCGGTCGGCTGGGTCGACGACTACCGCAAGGTGGTGCGCCAGGATCCCGAAGGCATGCGTTCGGCGGAAAAATACTTCTGGCAGTCGCTGGTCGGCGTGGCAGCGGCGTTGTACCTGGCGTTCTCGGTGTCCGCGCCGAACGCGGGCAAGGTGTTCGAGCTGTTCTTCGCCTGGGTGCAGTCCGGCTTCTCGATGGACCTGCCGCCGAAAGCCGACCTGATCGTCCCGTTCTTCAAGACCATCAGCTATCCGCTGGGCGTGTGGGGCTTCATCGCGCTGACCTACTGTGTCATCGTCGGCACCAGCAACGCCGTTAACTTCACCGATGGGCTGGACGGCCTGGCGATCATGCCGACGATTATGGTCGGCTCGGCACTGGGCCTGTTCGCCTACCTGACGGGCAGCGCGACGTATTCGAAGTACCTGTTCATTCCGCACATTCCCGGCGCGGGCGAACTGATTATCTTCTGCGGCGCACTGGCCGGCGCGGGTTTGGCTTTCCTGTGGTTTAACACGCACCCTGCGCAAGTATTCATGGGCGACGTCGGCGCGTTGGCGCTGGGCGGCGCGCTGGGCACCATCGCCGTGATCGTGCGCCAGGAAATCGTCTTGTTCATCATGGGCGGCATCTTCGTCGCTGAAACGTTGTCCGTGATTATCCAGGTGGGCTGGTTCAAGATCACCAAGAAGCGCTTCGGCGTCGGCCGCCGCGTGTTCCTGATGGCGCCCTTGCATCACCACTTTGAACAAAAAGGCTGGAAAGAGACCCAGGTCGTCGTGCGTTTCTGGATTATCACGATGATGCTGGTACTGATTGGTTTGTCTACGCTGAAGCTGCGCTGATGATTTACGAAGGCAAAAACGCACTGGTATTGGGACTGGGTGAGTCCGGTCTGGCGATGGCGCTGTGGCTCGCCCGCAGCGGCGCGCGCGTGCGCGTTGCCGATACCCGTGAGTCGCCGGACCGTTTGCCTGCGTTGCGCGAAGCGATCTCCGACGTGGAATTCATCGCCGGTCCGTTCGGCGCTACGCTGCTGGATGGCGTGGACTTCGTCACCGTCAGCCCCGGCCTGGCGCCCGGCCGCGAACTGAAAGAGATCGCACCGGCCGCCGCCGCGGCGAACATCCCGGTATGGGGCGAGATCGAATTGTTCGCGCAGGCGCTGGAAGCGCTGGAAAATGAACGCGCCTACACGCCCAAGGTCATCGCCATCACCGGCACCAACGGCAAGACCACGGTCACCACGCTGGTCGGCCAACTGTGCGAACGCGCCGGCAAGACGGTGCGCGTGGCCGGCAACATCAGCCCTGCAGCGCTGGACGTGCTGCGCGAAGTGATGGACAACGAAGCGTTGCCCGAAGTGTGGGTACTGGAATTGTCCTCCTTCCAGCTGCAGACCACCTACACGCTGGAGGCGGATGCCGCCACGGTGCTGAACGTGACCCAGGACCACCTGGACTGGCACGGCGACATGCCGTCCTACGCCGCCGCCAAGCACCGCATCTTCGCCGCCGACACGGTGCGCGTCCTGAACCGCGACGACGCCACCGTCATGCGCATGGCCAGCGCCACCGGCGTCAATGTCACCTTCGGCACCGACGCGCCGACGCTGCGCGACGACCTTGGCCTGAACAATGAGCGCGGCGTGCTGTGGCTGGCCACCGCCGTTCCCGCCGAGGAAGAGGGCGAACCGAAGAAACGCAAGAAGAACGATCCGCCGCCACCGCCGGTCGAGTGCACGGTCAAGAACTTGATGCCGGCCGACGCGTTGCAGATCCGCGGCGTGCACAACGCATCCAACGCGCTGGCCGCGCTGGCGCTGTGCCGCGCCATAGACCTGCCGCTGGCGCCATTGCTGCACGGCCTGCGCGAGTATCGCGGCCAGCCGCATCGTGTGGAGCTGGTCGGCGCCATCAACGAAGTCGAGTACTACGACGACAGCAAGGGCACCAACGTCGGCGCCACCGTGGCCGCATTGAACGGCCTGGGCAAGGCCTTCACCGGCGCGGAACAGCGCCTGGTGGTCATCATGGGCGGCGACGGCAAGGGCCAGGACTTCACGCCGCTGGCCGAGCCGGTATCGCGCTATGCGCGCGCCGTGCTGCTGATCGGCCGCGACGCGCCGCTGCTGCGCACCGCGCTGGAGCCATCCGGCGTCGAGCTGGAAGACTGCGGCACCGACCTGCCGCTGGCCGTCAAGCGCGCCAGCATGGACATGTTCAAGAACTACGCGCATCGCGCCCAGGTGTTCATCGACGCCGTGCGCGATATCGCACTCGACGCAGGACAGGAGATCTGATGGCCTTCCAGCTGCCGTTCCGCTTCGCTGAAAAGTCGACAGGCATGTCGATGGACAGCCGCGCGCGTCAGTCGAAGATGATGGAATACGACCAGCCGCTGGTCTGGGTCACGCTGTTGCTGATGCTGTTCGGGATGGTGATGGTGTATTCGGCCTCGATCTCGCTGCCGGACTCGCCGAAGTACGTCAACTACGTCCGTTGGCAGAACACCTACTTCCTGCAGCGGCAGGCGATGTTCATCGTGGTTTCGCTGGTCGTCGGCCTGTTCGTGTTCCGCATCCGCATCGCCGATTTGCAGAAGGCCGCGCCTTATCTGTTCGCCGGTACGCTGGTGATGCTGTTCCTGGTGCTGGTGCCCGGCCTGGGCTCGGTGGTCAACGGCTCGCGCCGCTGGCTGTCGCTGGTGGTGATCAAGATCCAGCCGTCGGAGCTGATGAAGGTGGTCGCCGTGCTGTACGCCGCCGACTACACCGTGCGCAAGCAGGAATACATGCACAAGCTGACCAAGGGCTTCATGCCGATGGCCGCGGCGGTCGGCGTGGTCGGCCTGCTGCTGCTGCTGGAGCCGGACCTGGGCGCCTTCGGCGTGATCGTCTGCATCGCGATGGGCATCCTGTTCCTGGGCGGGATCAACGCCGTCTGGTTCGGCGGTATCGGCCTGGTGCTGGTGGCGATCTTCGGGTCGATCATCGCTCTGTCGAAGTTCCGCCGCGAGCGCTATTTCGCCTACCTCAATCCGTGGGAAGAGGACAACGCCTTGAACAAGGCATACCAGCTGACGCACTCGCTGATCGCTTTCGGGCGCGGCGAGTTGTTTGGCGTCGGCCTCGGCGGCAGCGTGGAAAAGCTGCACTACCTGCCGGAAGCGCACACCGACTTCATCATGGCGGTGATCGGCGAGGAACTCGGCCTGGCCGGCGTGCTGGTGGTGATCGCGCTGTTCTACTGGATCGTCAAGCGCGCCTTCGACATCGGCCGCCAGGCCATCGCCATCGACCAGACCTTTGCCGGCCTGACGGCCAAGGGCATCGGCATCTGGATCGGCGTACAGACGTTTATTAATATGGGTGTCAACCTTGGACTGCTGCCGACCAAGGGCTTGACCTTGCCGCTGATGAGCTATGGCGGCACGGGTGTTGTGATTAACTGCGTCGGGCTCGCGATCCTGCTCCGGATCGACTACGAGAACCGGGTCCTGATGCGTGGTGGCAGATTATGAAACGATTAATGATTATGGCGGCCGGTACGGGCGGTCATATTTTCCCCGGCCTGGCGATCGCGCAAACCATGCGCGCGCGCGGCTGGGAAGTGAGCTGGCTGGGCACTTCCGCCGGCATGGAGCAGGACCTGGTGCCGAAGCACGGCATCGCGATGGACAGCATCGACTTCACCGGCATGCGCGGCAAGGGCATCAAGCATTCCCTTGCCGGCGCGCTGAAGATGGTCAAGGCGTTCGTCGACTGCTTCGGCTTCATCGGCAAGCGCAAACCGGATGTGGTGATGGGCATGGGCGGTTACGTGACGGTACCGGGAGGCTTGATGTCGCGCATGCGCGGCGTGCCGCTGGTGCTGGTGAATGCGGATGCGGCGCTGCTGCTGTCGAATAAGACGCTGGTGCCGTTCGCGGACCGCGTGTGCTTCGGCTTCCCCGCCAATTTCGGCAAGGCCGCCAGCAAGGCTGTCGTCACCGGCAACCCGGTGCGCAAGGAGATTTTGGACATGCCGATGCCTGCGCTGCGCTTCGCCGGCCGCGAAGGCCCGCTGCGCATCCTGGTGGTGGGCGGCAGCCTGGGGGCGAAAGCGCTGAACGACAACCTGCCGGCCGCGCTGGCGTTGATCCCGGCCGCGCAGCGTCCGGTGGTGACGCACCAGTCGGGCAAGAAGAATATCGATGCCCTGCGTGCGGCGTATGCGCAGGCGGGCGTGGAAGCGAACGTGGTGGACTTCATCGACGACATGGCGGCCGCCTACAGCGCCGCCGACGTGGTGATCTGCCGCGCCGGCGCGATCACGCTGTCGGAACTGACGGCGGCCGGCGTGGCCAGCGTGCTGGTTCCCCTGGTCGCATCGACCACCAGCCACCAGCGCGAAAACGCGAAGTGGATGGCGAAACAAAACGCGGCGATTCATATGCCGCAGACGGAAATGAGCGCGCAAAGTGTGGCGACGCTGCTGGAAACGCTGACCCGCGGCGCTTGCCTGACCATGGCTAACGCGGCCCTGGGCGTCGGCAAGCGCGACTCCAACGACGCTATCGCCACCGTATTGGAACAGTTAGCATGAAACATAAAGTACAGAATATTCACTTCGTCGGCATCGGCGGCAGCGGCATGAGCGGCATCGCCGAGGTGCTGCTGACGCTGGGCTATACCGTGTCCGGCTCGGACCTGGGCAGCAACGCCGTCACGCAACGCCTGGCCGACATGGGCGCGCAGGTGTTCCAGGGCCATGCGGCTGAGAACATCGGCAAGGCCGACGCCGTCGTCACCTCGACCGCCGTCCAGCAGGACAATCCTGAAGTGGTGGCCGCGCGCAGCCGCAAGATCCCTATCGTTCCACGCGCGGTGATGCTGGGCGAATTGATGCGCCTGAAGCGCGGCATCGCCATCGCCGGCACGCACGGCAAGACCACCACCACCAGCCTGGTGGCGTCGGTGCTGGCGCAGGGCGGGCTGGATCCGACCTTCGTCATCGGCGGCCGCCTGACGTCCGCCGGCGCCAACGCCAAGCTGGGTACCGGCGACTACCTGGTCGCGGAAGCCGACGAATCGGATGCATCGTTCCTGAACCTGACGCCGATGATCGAAGTCATCACCAACATCGATGCCGATCACATGGAAACCTACGAGCATGATTTCGAGAAGCTCAAGCAGGCCTTTGTGAATTTCACGCACCGCCTGCCGTTCTACGGCCGCGCGATGCTGTGCATCGACGATCCGCATGTGCGGGCCATCATCCCGCAGGTGACCAAGCCGGTGACCACCTACGGCTTTGCCGAGGATGCGGAAGTGCGCGCCGTGAACGCGCGCGCCGTCGGCGTCGAGATGCACTTCACCGTGATCCAGGAAGGCTATCCGGACCTGGACGTGGTGCTGAACCAGCCCGGCCTGCACAACGTGCAGAACGCCTGCTCGGCGATCGCCATCGCGCGTGAAATCGGCATCGAGGACAGCGCCACCCAGGCCGGCCTGGCCGGCTTTGCCGGCGTCGGCCGCCGTTTCACCAAGTACGGCGACGTCGCCATTCCAGGCGGCGGCACCTTTACGCTGGTCGACGACTTCGGCCACCACCCGCTGGAAATGGAAGTGACGATGGCCGCCGCGCGCGCCGCCTATCCGGGCCGCCGCCTGCTGCTGGCTTTCCAGCCGCACCGCTACAGCCGTACGCGGGACCTGTTCGAGGACTTCGTCAAGGTACTGGGCGCGCCGGACGTGCTGGTGCTGGCCGAAGTCTACGCCGCCGGCGAAGCGCCGGTGGTGGCCGCCGACGGCCGCGCGCTGGCGCACGCATTGCGCGCACGCGGCAAGACGGAACCGATTTTCGTGGAGGCGATCGGCGATATGCCGGAAACCATCATGAGCGTAGTGCGCGACGGCGACGTCGTGATGACCATGGGCGCAGGCTCGATCAGCGGCGTCCCGGCAAAACTGACTAATTACACTAAGGTCTGAAAGTGAATCACCTTACTTCTACTGACGCAAAAGCATACGGCAAGGTCGGCGTGCTGTTCGGCGGCCGTTCCGCCGAACGCGAAGTCTCGATCATGTCCGGCACCGGCGTTGCGAAGGCGCTACAAAGCAAGGGCGTGGACGCCCATCTGTTCGACACCGGCGAGCGCTCGCTGGCCGAACTGGCCGCTGAAAAATTCGACCGCGTTTTCATCGCGCTGCACGGCCGCTACGGCGAAGACGGCAGCCTGCAGGGCGCGCTGGAACTGCTGGGCATACCCTACACCGGCAGCGGCGTGATGGCCAGCTCGGTGGGCATGGACAAGATCACCACCAAGATCGTCTGGCTGGCCGCCGGCGTGCCGACGCCGCGCTACGCGGTGCTCAACGCCGGCTCCGACCTGGATGCCGTGGCCGCCGACCTGGGCCTGCCGCTGATCGTCAAGCCGCCGCATGAAGGCTCGACCATCGGCATCACCAAGGTCAACGCCGCCGATGAACTGAAAGCCGCCTACGACATCGCCGCCGCGCTGGACGATTCGGTGCTGGCCGAGGAATTCGTCACCGGCCGCGAATTCACGGTCGCCATCCTCGGCTCGGGCGCTGCCGCGCGCGCGCTGCCGGTGGTGGAGATCGTCGCCCCGGAAGGCAATTACGACTACCAGAACAAGTACTTCACCGACGACACCAAGTATTTCTGCCCCGCCGCGCTGCCGGAAGCGCTGAGCGAAGAGATGCGCCGCATCGCCCTGCAAGCCTATCTGGCGCTGGGTTGCGAGGGTTGGGGCCGGGTCGACGTGCTGCTGCGCGAGCGCGATCAGAAGCCGTTCCTGCTGGAGGTGAACACTTCCCCTGGCATGACCAGCCATTCGCTGGTGCCGATGGCCGCGCGCGCGGAAGGCATCAGCTATGAGGACCTGTGCGTGGAAATCCTGCGCACGGCGCGCTTGAAGATGAAGGGATAAGCGGCAGGATGTGGCAAGACGCAAAAGCCTTGAATGCGACCGCCAGTGCCATTTTCGTGCTGGCGCTGTTGTCGTGCATCGGGGCCGGCGTGTGGTGGGTGGCGCAGCGTCCGATGTTCAACCTGCGCACCATCCGCATCGAGACGATAGGGCAGGACGAGTTAAAGCATGTGAATCACCTGACGCTGCGCAGCAACGCGCTGGGCCGCATCAAGGGCAACTTCTTCACGACCAACCTGGATGCGGTGCGTCAGGCGTTTGAATCGGTGCCCTGGGTGCGCCGCGCAACGGTACGCCGCGAATGGCCGGACCAGTTGATCGTGGCGCTGGAAGAGCATGAGGCGTTGGGAACGTGGGGCGAGGACGGCAAGCTGCTGTCGACCAAGGGCGATGTGTTCACCGCCAACCTGGCCGAGGCGGAAGAGGACCATACGCTGCCGGAGTTCGATGGGCCGGACGGCAGCGAGAAGGAAGTGCTGTCGCGTTACGACGAGCTGCGCGCGTGGTTCGCGCCGCTCAAGCTGGTGCCGGAGTCGCTGTCGCTGTCGGGCCGGTATGCGTGGACGGTGAAACTGAGTAACGGCATGAGTGTGGCGCTGGGGCGTGAACAGACCAGCACCACGTTGAAGGAAAGGGTGGACCGCCTGACCGGGATTTATCCGCAGCTGGTGGAGCACTTGCAGAACATCGACACGATCGATATGCGGTACCAGAACGGGCTGGCCCTGAGCGCGACGGGATTGAAGATTCCGACAGAGGGAACCAAGCCAAAACCGATAGTGAAGAAAAAAATTCAGTAGGCAGAGATAAATGACTAAAGACGCTAAAAACCTGATCGTTGGCCTCGACATCGGCACCTCGAAAGTGGTGGCCGTGGTGGCCGAGGTGATGGGCGATGGACGCCACGAAGTGATAGGCCTGGGCCAGCACGAGTCCAAGGGCCTGAAGAAAGGCGTGGTGGTCAACATCGAAGCGACCGTCGAATCGATCCAGCGCGCGCTGGAAGAGGCGGAGCTGATGGCCGACTGCAAGATCCGCAATGTCTACGCCGGCATCGCGGGCAGTCATATCCGCAGCTTCAATTCCAGCGGCATGGTGGCGATCAAGGACAAGGAAGTGACGGCGACCGACGTGGCGCGCGTCATCGAAACGGCAAAGGCGGTTAACATTCCGACCGACCAGCAGCTGCTGCATACGGTACCGCAGGAATTCATCGTCGACAGCCAGGAAGACGTGCGCGAACCGATCGGCATGAGCGGCATCCGGCTGGAAGTCAAAGTCCATATCGTGACCGGCGCCGTGTCCGCGGTGCAGAACATCGTCAAGTGCGTGCGCCGCTGCGGACTGGAAGTATCGGACCTGATTTTGCAGCCGATGGCTTCGGCCGACGCGGTGCTGACGCCGGACGAGAAGGAACTGGGCGTGGTGCTGATCGACATCGGCGGCGGCACCACCGACGTCGCCGTGTTCTCGGACGGCGCGATCCGCCACACCGCCGTGATCCCCATCGCCGGCGACCAGATCACCAACGACATCGCGATGGCGCTGCGCACGCCGACCTCGGAAGCGGAAGAGATCAAGATCCGCTACGGCGTGGCCAAGCAGGTGCTGGCCGATCCGGGCGAGACGCTGGAAGTGCCGGGCCTGGGCGACCGCGGTCCGCGCAACCTGTCGCGCCAGGCGCTGGCCGCCGTGATCGAGCCGCGCGTCGAGGAGCTGTTCGCGATGGTGCACCAGGTGGTGCGCGAGTCCGGCTACGAAGGCGTGCTCTCGTCGGGCATCGTGCTGACCGGCGGCACCGCGATCATGCCGGGCATGGTCGAGATGGCGGAAGACATTTTCCTCAAGCCGGCGCGCCTGGGCACGCCGGACTACCGCGGCCAGCTGGCCGACGTGGTGCGCAGCCCGCGCTACGCGACGGTGCTGGGCCTGTTGTTGGAAGCGAAAAAGCAGTACCTGCGTGGCCATATCGTCACGCGGCAGGATGGATCGGTAAAGGCAGTATGGCAGCGCATGAAGGAATGGTTCCTCGGTAATTTTTGAAGTAAAACGCGACGTTTTTTTAATATTGAAACCGCAGTTTTCAATCCCCAGTTCTTCTAAAAAATATGAGGACTGGCGCTTGAAAACCGCATTCTGATAGGGAGTACATCATGGAGTTTGATATGGTCGATAACGCAGCTTTGGGTACCGTCATCAAGGTCGTCGGAGTCGGCGGAGCAGGTGGCAACGCAGTTCAACACATGATCAACAAGGGCATGTCCGGCGTGGAATTCATCGCCGCGAACACCGACGCCCAGGCGCTGTCGACCTCCAAGGCCGACAACATCATCCAGATCGGCGAGACCGGTCTGGGCGCCGGCATGAAGCCTGACGTCGGCCGCAAGCTGGCCGAGGAGTCGCGCCAGCGCATCGAGGACTCGCTGCGCGGCGCGCACATGGTGTTCATCGCCGCCGGCATGGGCGGCGGCACCGGCACCGGCGCCGCGCCGATCGTGGCGGAAATCGCCAAATCGCTGGGCGCGCTGACCGTGGCCGTGGTGTCGAAGCCGTTCTCGCACGAAGGCCAGAAGTGCATGGACATCGCCGACGAAGGCCTGGAAGCCCTGTCGGCCAACGTCGACTCGCTGATCGTGATCCTGAACGAGAAGCTGGAAGAGATCTACGAAGACGAATCGCTGATCGAATGGCTGCAGCACGCCGACGATGTGCTCAACAACGCCGTTGCCGGTATCGCCGAGATCATCAACGTTCCGGGCCACATCAACGTCGACTTCAACGACGTCAAGACCATCATGGGCGAGCAGGGCAAGGCCATGATGGGCACCGCGACCGCGTCCGGCGTCGACCGCGCGCGCATCGCCGCCGAGCAGGCCGTGGCCTCGCCGCTGCTGGACGGCGTCGACCTGTCGGGCGCGCGCGGCGTGCTGGTCAACGTGACCGCCTCGCGCGGCCTGAAAGGTAAGGAGATCAAGGAAGTCATGGCCGCCGTGCGCGCGTTTGCGGCGCCGGACGCGTCGATCGCCCAGGGCATCGCCTACGACGACGACATGGGCGACAACATCCGCGTCACCGTGGTGGCGACCGGCCTGGGCAAGGCCAAGAAGCACGTGCAGCTGGTTCCTCAGCAGATGCTGCGCACCGGCACCCACAACAGCCCGATGATGCCATCGGCTGCACTGGGCGGCGGCGCCGCCTCGGCGGGCGTGTCGATGGGCGCGACCGGCGGCATGGGCGGCGGCGCATCGCCGGCCTTCGACGGCATGAAGGCGCCGGCGGTATGGCGTCGCGAATCGGCTTCCGAACAGGTGCGCGCGATGGAGAAGAATGGCATGGAGACCTACGACATTCCAGCCTTCCTGCGCAAACAGGCCGATTAAGGCATACTGCTCGTTCTATGCCGGTGAAAGCCGCGCTTAGGCGCGGCTTTTTTACGTTCAACATTCATAAAAGGAGTCATACATGACCATCAAGATTGGCGACACCCTGCCAGAAGGCACCCTGTCCGAATTCATCGAAACCGAAACCGAAGGCTGCTCGCTCGGCCCGAACACGTTCAACGTACAAGACCTGGTCAAGGGCAAGAAGATCGCGATCTTCGGCCTGCCAGGCGCCTACACCCCGACCTGCTCGGCACAGCACGTGCCAGGCTACGTCAAGCACGCCGCCGACCTGAAAGCCAAGGGCGTCGATGAAATCTGGTGCATCTCGGTCAATGACGCCTTCGTCATGGGCGCCTGGGGCCGCGACCAGAAAGCCACCGGCATCGTCCGCATGATGGCCGACGGCAACGCCGCCTACTCCAAGGCCCTGGGCCTGGACGCCGACTTCAGCAAGTTCGGCATGGGCACCCGCTCGCAGCGCTACTCGATGCTGGTCGACAACGGTGTCGTGACCCAGCTGAACATCGAACAGGGCGGCAAGTTCGAAGTATCGAACGCGGAAACCCTGCTGGCCCAGGCCTAATCACCGGTTCGGCTGGATGCGGTAACAAAACGGCGCTGCGGCGCCGTTTGTCATTTTGAGGATATTTCGCATTTGATTTGAGGCGGGGCAGACGCCGGCTCGTTGCTGCCGATGATTTGGAGGTATGATTTTCGCAGGCAGTGTTGGTCGGGAGGCAGTGATGATATTTCTGAGTTGGGATAACCTGGCGAAAAATTACGGTTTGGGTGAAATAATGTCTGTCACCCTATTTGCGGTTGGGGAGATTTTTGAAATTCGGCTTGCCACAACGAATGGCCCTTCAAAATTGGTGGACGACGATGGTCTTACTAGTCGAGGATTTGGCGATCCTCGTGAAGCGTTAGCTTTGCTAAGCAAATTAGGCATTCAGCAAGTTGCTGTCGATATGAGTGGCTGGCGTATTGTCGACAGGGAGCTGACACATGCTGACTGGGCGAAAGCCAAAATAAGTGCCGCGATGGCAGGTTTGGCAGATGGGTCCAATCGGGTTTTTTCGGCGGAAGAGTGGGCTGCCATCCGTGCCGCTAAAAAGTCAGGCCGCGGTGCGCCATGAAACAGGTGGTCCGGACAGCGACGTATCTCGCCGATCTGGACGATATTGAACGATATGTCGCTCGCGACAACCCGGCCGCTGCGGCCCGGCTTTCCGATCATATCGATGATCAAGTGGATCAGCTGGCTGATCCGAACTTCCCTCGCCGTCGAGGACGGGTTCGAGGAACTTTTGAACTGGTGGTGCATAGACATTACGTTGCCGTATTCCTCGATAGTCCGACTACAGTCACGTTGCTGAGCGTGATACATACGCGCAGACGCTATCCATAAGGCGGGATCAATAGCCGTGCCTGTGCAGGCAGGCGGTCAGCTCATCGGCCAGCTTGCGCCGCTGGGCTGAACTCAGGAAGCGGCCCACTTCGATCCGCTCGCCACGGTCTTCGAGATGGATGGGATCGCTGTCGCCCCTTGGCGGCAGCAGGCGGGTGGCAGGGGGATGCAGGCGCCGTTCGCTGCGCTTGCTGCCCCGGCGCTGCTCGACCATGATGGCGGCGGGGGAAATGTCGATGCGGTCGTAGTCGCCGCGATGGCGGGCGCAGTAGCTGAGGCAGGCCGCCAGCGCCGCCTGCTCCAGCACCGCATAGACCAATACATACCAATAGCCTTGCCACAGGAACGCCAGCGCCACCAGCCCCGACGGCAGGCACAGCGTCACGAACACCAGCGCCAGTTGACGCTGGGTCAGTGTGCAGCGGCGCTCCAGCAGCCAGCTGCGCGGTTCCGATGGCACATCGCGCGGCATTGCATTCTCCCTGAACGTAGGAGAAGTATAGCGTTGTTCGCCCGCGCGGGGCCGCCTCAGTAGATGTCGCCGAAGTCGTGTTTGGCCTTGAACAAGGTCGAGTCGATCGAGAACGAGCAGTCGGGCTGCACGGCGAAGTATTGCAGCGTCTCTTCCGGCGCGGTGCCGAACAGGCTGCGGATCGCCGTCACCCGCTCGGCCGGCGTGCGCATGCGGGCGGTCCATTCGTCGAATTTCATTTCCAGCTTCCAGTCGCTGACGCGCTCGCATTTGAAGCCCGCGTCGGCCAGCATCGCGCACCATTCGGACGGCCGGTAGTCGCGCACGTGCGAGCCGTCGCGCAGCAGTTCGACCGCTTGCAAGGTGGTGTCGTGCAGCGGATTTTCCGGCGCGGTGATGTCGATGACGACGAACAGGCCGCGTGGCTTGAGCACGCGCTTGACCTCGCGCAGCGCGGCCGGCACGTCGAACCAGTGGTGCGCGGAAAAGCGCGTGACGACCATGCAGAACGAGGCGTCGGCAAACGGCAGCTGGCCGACGTTGCCTTGCCGCGTGGCGATGTTGGTCAGTCCGCGCTCGCGCGCCGCGCCGGCCACCACTTCCAGCATTTGCGCCGACAGGTCGAGCGCCGTCACCGATTCCGCCACCGGCGCCACGGCGAAGCCGGCGTGGCCGGCGCCGCAGCCCAGGTCCAGCACGATCGGCGGGCGCGGCAGTGCGGCGGCGAGCTCGCGCAGCGCGGCCAGGTCGGCCCCTTGCGAGTGGACTGTGCTGGTCAGGTAGGCGCTGGCGGTATTGCCGAACTGCTGGGCGACGACGGCTTGCTGTTGCATGGTTTTCTCCAAAAGTTGTGCGAGTCAGGGCAGAATAGGCGTGTTTTTATCCTGTAACAAGACAAGTACTTATCCTGGTATAAGGACTACCATGCACAACAAACTCGGCGAATTCATCCGTGCACACCGGGAGCGCACCACTCCGGGCAGTGTGGGCCTGCCCGGCGGCGGCCGGCGCCGCACGCCCGGCCTGCGGCGCGAAGAGTTGGCGCAACTGTGCGACGTGAGCCCAACCTGGCTGACGTGGCTGGAGCAGGGCAGGGCGGTGCAGGCGTCCAGCAAGATGCTGGCGCGGCTGGCGGAAGTGCTGCATCTGTCAGCCGCCGAACGCGCCTACCTGTTCGGCCTGGCCGACCGGCTCGATCCGCATCACGACGACGGCGGCGGCACGGCCGAAGCGCTGGACGCGATCGTCATGGCCATCGGCGCCCCGGCCTACATCCTCGACCGGCAATGGGATGCGTTGGCGTGGAATCCGCAGGCGGCGCGGTTGTTTGCCGGCTGGCTGCCGTCGCAGCCGCAGCAGTCCCGGCCCAATCTGTTGCGCTACATGTTCGGCAATGCGGCGGCACGCGAGCTCATCGTCGACTGGCCGGAGCGCGCCCGGCGGCTGGTGGCCGAATTCCGCGCGGACATCGGCCGCCATGCCGGTGAGCAGCCGCTGGCCGGGCTGATCGCCGAACTGTCAGAGGCCAGCGCATTCTTCGCCGAACTGTGGACCTTGCAGGACGTGGTCGGCCGGGAAGGTGGCCTGCGCCGTTTCCGCCATCCGCTGCGTGGCGAGCTGGCCCTCAATCAAGTGACGCTGCACCCGGCCAAGCGGCACGATCTGAAGTTGGTGATGCTGCTGCCGCAGACTTGATTGGCCTGGCAACGACGATAGGAATTTGATGTTATAGTTTCTGCATCGTTCTGACGTTCCACTTATGGTTGACACATGCCGATCGAACTCAGCTTTGCAACGCCGGTTGCGCTTCCCGCGCAGTCCAGCATCACCGACCTCTACCAGTCGGTCAACCTGGCCGACGCATTTGCCATACGGCTGCCGTCCGGCGCCTCCGGTGATCCGGATCTGCTGGCCCGGTTCATCTTTGCGCATCAGCCTTCATGGATAGGGAAACTCACCACTCTTCGCGATGTGATCGTTGCCGGCTTTGGTCTGAAGACCGCCAGGCATCTGGCAACCCTGGCCCATGATGTGAGGGCTGAGCGGCTTGGCATCTTCAAGGTCTACCGTACCAGCGAAACTGAGATTGTGATGGGCGAGGACGATATGCATCTCGATTTCCGCGTGTCGGTACTGTGCAGCGGCAGGCCGGAGGCCGACGGCGGGCGCGAGCTGACCGTCTCGACGGTGGTCCATTGTCACAATCTGCTGGGGCGGGTCTACCTGTTTTGCATCGCGCCCATGCACCGCATGGTCGTCAAAGCCAGCCTGCGCCGCGCTGCGCATATCGGCTGGCCGGTCACGGCTTTAGAGTGAGCTGCCGGAAACTTTACTGAGAGGAGCACGGGAATAGCAAGGAAAGTAGCCCCTTGCTATAATCGAAACGACCGGGCACAGCCTGCCGGTCCTGGCTCCGGACGTCGCCATGATGACGTTTCCAGTGGTCCTCCCCGGACCTGTTGCAAGGAGCTTCCCCTGTCCTCCGTCACCCGCTCAGAAAACCTGCGCAGCATCTACGCGATGCTGGCCGCGGTCGCCATGTTCTCGTTCATGGACACCACCATGAAGCTGCTGTCCGCCCACTATCCCGCCACGCAAGTGACCGCCATGCGCGCCCTCAGTTCGCTGCCGCTGCTGTGCGGCTACATGCTGTACCGCGGCGCCTTCCGCGGCATCTTCCGCGTGCGCTGGGGCATGCATATTTTCCGCAGCCTGCTCGGCATCGCGATGTTGACCTCGTTTGCCTTTGGCCTGAAGGCGCTGTCGCTGGCCGAAGCGTATTCGATCTTCTTCATCGCGCCGTCGCTGATCACCGCGCTGTCCGTGTTCATATTGAAAGAGAAGGTCGGCATCGGCCAGTGGGTGGCCATCGCGGTCGGCCTGCTCGGCGTGCTGGTGGTGCTGCGTCCCGAGGGGACGGGCTTCCTGTCGCTGGGCGGGCTGGCGCTGCTGGGCTCGGCAGCGTGCTACGCGCTGTCGGCCGTCGTCAGCCGCATGCTGGCGCGCACCGACAGCAACGAGTCGATGATGTTCTGGTATTTGCTGCTGATGGCGGCCGGTGGCCTGGCGATGTCGGTCCAGCACTGGGTGCCGGTGCGCGCCGAGGACGGCTGGGTGCTGCTGGCGCTGGCGCTGAGCGGCTTCCTCGGCCAGTTGGCGATCACCCGCGCGTTCAGTTCCGGCAAGGCCTCGGTGGTGGCGCCGTTTGAATACTCGGCCCTGGCCTGGGGCGTGGCGATCGACTGGCTGCTCTGGCAGACGCTGCCGGACGGTTACACGCTGCTGGGCGCCGCCATCATCATCGGCAGCGGCATCTATCTGGTGCGGCGCGAAGCGGTGCATGTCGAAGCTGAGCATCCTTAACTACAGTTCGCTATAATCGCCGGATGTTAAAACAACGCACCATCAAAGAACTGGTCCGCACCACGGGTGTGGGCCTGCACTCCGGCACCAAGGTCGAGCTGACCCTGCGTCCGGCCGCGCCCGACACCGGCATCGTGTTCCGCCGCGTCGACCTGACGCCCATCGTGGAATTCCCGGCCAGCGCCATGGCGGTGGGCGACACCCGCATGGCGTCCGTGCTGGTCAAGGACGGCGCCCGCGTGTCGACCGTCGAGCACCTGATGTCGGCCTGCGCCGGCCTGGGCATCGACAACCTGTACATCGAAGTCAGTGCCGAGGAAATCCCCATCATGGACGGCTCGGCCTCGTCTTTCGTGTTTTTATTGCAACAGGCTGGCGTGCTGGAACAGCCGTCGGCCAAGAAATTCATCCGCGTGCTGAAACCGGTGGAAATCCGCGAAGGCACGGGCGACAAGGAAAAATGGGCCCGGCTGACCCCGTACAACGGCTTCAAGCTGGACTTCTTCATCGAATTCAACCATCCGGCGGTCGACGGCACCCAGCAGCGCGCCCACGTGGACTTCGGCGACGTCTCCTATGTGCACGACGTGGCGCGCGCCCGCACCTTCGGTTTCATGCAGGACGTGGAAATGCTGCGCGGCATAGGCCTGGCGCGCGGCGGCTCGCTGGAAAACGCCATCGTGATGGACGAGTACCGCATCCTCAATACCGACGGCCTGCGCTACGACGATGAATTCGTGCGCCACAAGATCCTCGACGCGATCGGCGACCTGTACCTGGTCGGCCATCCGCTGCTGGCCAGCTACGAGGCGCACAAGTCCGGCCACGCGCTCAACAACCAGCTGCTGCTGGAGCTGCTGAAGCATCCGGAGGCGTATGAAATCGTCTCGTTCGAGACTAACGAGGTGGCTCCACCCTCCTATCTGCGCCAGATGGCGCGCGAGTGGGCACTAACTTAAGAAGTTTGCCGGCGGCGCGCCACCATGGCCTTCAGCGCCGCGATCAAGGTGGCGTTCTGCGGCGTGGCCTCCAGCGTATCGCCTAGCTCGTCGAAGGCCGTGACGGCCGCATCCGACAGCGATAGCGAGCGCATCTGCTCCTTGATCTCGGCCGGCTTGGTCATCTGCACCTTCAATTTCACGCCGTGCACCTGCCAGCCGCGGCGCGCCAGCGTCTCCTGCAGCTTGGGCAGTTGCTGCTTGAGCTTGGCCGCCAGCGACGCGTTCGGCAGCGACAAGGTCAGCTGCCCATCCTCGAACGCCAGGATTTCGCAATACTTGAACATGGCCGGCAGGGCCGCAGCGCAGTCCTTTTGCAGCGAGGCCATGCGTTCTATGGCGGGCAGCAATGCTGCCATTTTGTCATCGCGGCGCAGGAAATCGGTCGCCTCGACGGCGGTGCGGCGTTTGATGGACAGGTTGGAAGAGTTGAAGCGCATGCGCAGCAACATATCACAGCGGCAAAAAAACGTCACCACCGGTTAAAATGCCTTGATTTTGTGACATTGTTCACTGTTGGGCTATTGTTATATAAGCCAATAACCCAATGTAGACGCGGACGCATGATAAAATCACCGTCTTTTGCCATAGTCGAACTCCGTGCGGTAAGGCGTTTTTCACCTACAGAGCTTTTTTTAACGGCGTTTTTTCAAGAATTCAAGCATGTCATTACTGACCCAGATTTTCGGTAGCCGCAACCAGCGGCTGCTCAAGCAATACCAAAAAACGGTACGCGAGATCAATGCGCTCGAGCCGGCGATGGAAAAACTGTCGGACGCCGAGCTGCAAGCGAAAACGCCTGCATTCAAGGAACGCATCGCCAATGGCGAGGAGCTCGATACGCTCCTGCCCGAAGCGTTTGCCGTCTGCCGCGAAGCGAGCAAGCGCGTCTTCAAGATGCGCCACTTCGACGTGCAGCTGATCGGCGGCATGGTTCTGCACTACGGCAAGATCGCCGAAATGGGCACCGGCGAGGGCAAGACCCTGACCGCGACCCTGCCGGCCTATCTGAACGCGCTGTCGGGCAAGGGCGTGCACATCGTCACCGTCAACGACTATCTGGCGCAGCGCGACGCGGAAACCATGGGCAAGCTGTACAGCTGGCTGGGCCTGACCACCGGCATCAACCTGTCGCAGATGGAGCACGCCACCAAGCAGGCGGCCTACGCGTCCGACATCACCTACGGCACCAACAACGAATTCGGCTTCGACTACCTGCGCGACAACATGGTGTTCGAGGCCCGCGACCGCGTGCAGCGCGCGCTGAACTTCGGCATCGTCGATGAAGTCGACTCGATCCTGATCGACGAAGCGCGCACCCCGCTGATCATCTCCGGCCAGGCCGAGAACCACACCGACCTGTACTACAAGATCAATGAACTGCCGCGCCTGCTGACCCAGCAGATCGGCGAGGAAACCCCGGACGGCAAGGGCAAGATCGAAGTCCCGGGCGACTACACCAAGGACGAAAAAGCCCACCAGGTGCTGCTGACCGAAGCCGGCCACGAAAAGGCCGAAGCGATCCTGACCAAGATGGGCCTGCTGCCGGAAGGCGCCTCGCTGTACGACTCGGCCAACATCACGCTGGTGCACCACCTGTACGCGGCGCTGCGCGCGCACGCGCTGTACTTCAAGGATCAGCACTACGTGGTGCAGAACAATGAAGTGGTGATCGTCGACGAATTCACCGGCCGCCTGATGACGGGCCGCCGCTGGTCCGACGGCCTGCACCAGGCAGTCGAAGCGAAAGAGGGCGTGAAGATCCAGAACGAGAACCAGACGCTGGCCTCGATCACCTTCCAGAACTACTTCCGCATGTATGCGAAGCTGGCCGGCATGACCGGTACCGCCGATACCGAAGCCTACGAATTCCAGGAGATCTACGGCCTCGAGACCGTGGTGATCCCGCCTAACCGTCCTTCGCAGCGCAAGGACCGCCAGGATCAGGTCTACAAGACCTCGGCCGAGAAGTACAACGCCATGATGCTGGAAATCCGCGAGTGCTACGACCGCGGCCAACCGGTGCTGGTCGGTACCACCTCGATTGAAAACTCGGAACTGCTGTCGGGCATCCTGACCAAGGGCGGCCTGCCGCACAACGTGCTGAACGCCAAGCAGCACGCCCGCGAAGCGGAAATCATCGCCCAGGCGGGCAGCCCGAAGGCGATCACCATCGCCACCAACATGGCCGGTCGCGGTACCGACATCGTGTTGGGCGGTAACGTCGAAAAGCAGATCCAGTTCGTCGAAGCCAATCCTGAACTGAGCGACGCCGACAAAGCCGCGCAGGCCAAGGCGCTGCGCGACGGCTGGCAGGCGTTGCACGAGCAGGTGGTTGCCGCCGGCGGCCTGCACATCGTCGGCACCGAGCGTCACGAATCGCGCCGCGTGGACAACCAGCTGCGCGGCCGCGCGGCGCGCCAGGGCGACCCCGGCATGTCGCGTTTCTTCCTGTCGCTGGACGACCAGCTGCTGCGCATCTTCGCGGGCGACCGCGTGCGCGCCATCATGGACCGCCTGAAGATGCCGGAAGGCGAACCGATCGAAGCGGGCATCGTTTCGCGTTCGATCGAATCGGCGCAGCGCAAGGTCGAGGCACGCAACTTCGACATCCGCAAGCAGTTGCTGGAATACGACGACGTCGCCAACGACCAGCGCAAAGTGATCTACCAGCAGCGTAACGAGCTGCTGGAAACCACCGACATTTCGGAGCTGATCGAGTCCCTGCGCCACGGCGCCTTCACCGACCTGGTACGCGAATACGTGCCAGCGGAATCGGTCGAGGAGCAGTGGAACATCAAGGGCCTGGAAGCGGCGCTGGCGTCGGAGTGGCAGATTGACCTGCCGCTGCGCTCCATGCTGGAAACGGAACAGAACCTGAACGACGACGACATCCTGGAACGCGTGCTGGCCGCTGCCGACGCGCTGTACCAGTCGAAGATCGATATCGTCGGCAAGGAATCGTTCGGCGGCTTCGAGCGCAACGTCATGCTGCAGAGCGTCGACAGCCACTGGCGCGAGCACCTGGCCGCGCTGGACCACCTGCGCCAGGGGATCCACCTGCGTGGCTATGCGCAAAAGAATCCGAAACAGGAATACAAGCGCGAGGCGTTCGAACTGTTCGGCCAGATGCTGGACATGATCAAGAACGAAGTGGTCAAGCTGATCATGACGGTACGCATCCAGTCGCGCGAAGAGATCGACGCTGCGGAAGCGGCCATGCAGCAGTCGCACGTGGAAAACGTGCACTACCAGCACGCCGACTTCAACCCGAACGCCGCGCCGGAGGAACTGCTGGCGCCCGCGCAGGTAAGCGGCCTGCCGCCGGAACTGCAAGGCCTGAGCGGCGAACAGCTGATGGAGCTGGGCCTGAAGGTCGGCCGCAACGATCCATGCCCTTGCGGCAGCGGCAAGAAGTACAAGGCCTGCCACGGCAAGCTGGCTTGAACAGCCTGGCGTGAAGCAAACAAACCCGTAAAGTCCAGGCTTTACGGGTTTTTTTTGCGCATGCAAACGGCTGCGATATCCATAGTGATATCGGTGTTCGTTAAAAAGTTATTGGTTATTCAGTAATCCCCGCATTACATTTCCATGGCTGCACTTTGGACGACAGGATCACGAGCAAAAATGGTACCGCAACCATTTTTGACTTCTATAACATTGGAACTAACATGAAAAAAAATACGGGGACATCCACCTACTGCGCGCTGCTCCTGGCGTTGGCCATTCCGGCCGCCGCCCAGGGCGCCGATGTGCGGACCCAGGCGGAAACGCAGGCCCGCGCCCTGGTGGCGCAGATGACGCTGGACGAAAAGATAGACCAGTTGCTGAACGTGGCGCCGGCCCTGCCGCGCCTCGGTATCCCCGCCTACAACTGGTGGACCGAGTCGCTGCACGGCGCGCTGGGACCGGTGCCGACCACCAACTTCCCGGAACCCATCGGGCTCGCCGCCAGTTTCGACGCCCCCCTCGTCCAGCAGGTCGCCTCGGCGATCAGCGTCGAGGTCCGCGCGCTGCACACGCTGGGCCGCGCGACCGGGCACCTGGGACGCATCGGCACCGGCCTCGACACGTGGTCGCCGAATATCAATATCTTCCGCGATCCGCGCTGGGGGCGCGGGCAGGAGACGTATGGCGAAGACCCGCAGCTGACGGCGGCGCTGGGTGTCGCCTTCATCCAGGGCATGCAGGGCCCGAACCCGGACCTGCCGCAGGTGATCGCCACGCCCAAGCATTTCGCCGTGCACAGCGGGCCGGAGTCGACCCGCCACCTCGCCGACGTCTTCGTCTCCGCGCATGACCTGGAAGACACCTATCTGCCCGCGTTCCGCGCCGCCATCGTGGACGGCAAGGCCGGATCGATCATGTGCGCCTACAACCGCATCGACGGCCAGCCGGCCTGCGGCAGCGAACTGCTGCTCAAGCAAACCCTGCGCGGCGCCTGGGGCTTCAAGGGCTATGTGGTGTCCGATTGCGATGCCGTGACCGATATCTCGGAGCAGCACAAATATGCGCCGGATCCGGCCGCCGCGGTGGCCGTGGCCTTGAAGGCCGGCACCGACAACGAGTGCAACACCAAGACGCTGGGCGACGTGCCGGGCTTGAGCGCGCGTTACCGCGAAGCGTGGCAGCGCGGCCTGATCGGCGGCGCCGATATCGACCGCGCGCTGGTGCGCCTGTTCTCGGCGCGCTATCGCAACGGCGACCTAGCGGGATTCGCACCGCGCGGCGGCAGCGCCGTTCCGGTCAGCGCCATCGGCACGGCGGCGCATCAGGAGCTGGCGCTGCAGGCCGCGACCAAGAGCCTGGTGCTGCTGAAGAACGATGGCGTGCTGCCGCTCAAGCCCGGCCTGAAGCTGGCGGTGATCGGTCCACTGGCCGACGCCACCCGCGTCCTGCGCGGCAATTACTCCTCGACGCTGTCGGCGCCGCCGGTGTCGGTGGTCGACGGCTTGCGCCGCGTGCTGCCGCAGGCGCGGGTGACGCTGGTGCCCGCCGGCGCCTCGGTCACCGACGGCGATCCGGTTCCGGCGGCCGCGCTGCGCACGCCCGACGGCCAGCCCGGCCTGCGCGCGGACTACTTCAACCGCAACGACGGCAAGTACGACGGCACGCCGGCCGCCACCCGCATCGAGCCCGGGCTGGAATCGCATGCGCTCGAGCTGAAGCAGGTCGACGAACACCACATGGTGGTCTGGAGCGGCGACCTGGTCGCGCCGGAGAGCGGCACCTACCGCCTCGGCGTGACCGGCGTGAAGGGGACGCTGACGGTGGGCGGCCGGCCGGCGGTCGAAGCCGTGGCCTATTCGCAATGGGCGGAACCGTTGCAACTGCATGAGGTCCGGCTGGAGCAGGGCCAGCGCTACCCGCTGCGCTTCCATGCGGAGGCGGGCGGCAGCGGCGTGCCCGGCCTGTACTGGAAACGGGTCTCGACCGACGTCGACGCCGACCTGAAGGCCGGCACCGCCGACGCCGACGTCATCGTCGCCGTGGTCGGCCTGACTTCGGATCTGGAAGGCGAAGAGATGGCGCTGAAGATCGACGGCTTTGCCGGCGGCGACAAGACCTCGCTGGACCTGCCGGCGGAACAGCGCCGTTTGCTGGAGCGCGCCAAGGCGCTGGGCAAACCCCTGGTCGTGGTCCTGATGAACGGCAGCGCGCTCGATCTGTCGTGGGCGAAGGACAACGCCGCCGCCATCCTGGAAGCCTGGTATCCGGGCCAGGCCGGCGGCCTGGCGGTCGCCAACGTGCTGGCGGGCCGCGCCGATCCCGGCGGACGCCTGCCGCTGACCTTCTACCGCGGCCTGGCCGACCTGCCGTCCTTCGACGACTACGCGATGCAGGGGCGTACCTACCGCTATTACGCCGGCACGCCGGTCTATTCGTTCGGCGACGGCTTGAGCTACACCACCTTCAGCTATACGCCGCTGCGGATAGCGCCGGTGGGCGGCGCGCCGGAAAACGGCGTGGTGGTCACCACCGAGATCGCCAACACCGGCACCCGCGCCGGCGACGAGGTCGCCCAGCTGTACCTGACGCCGCCGGCATTCGAGGGCGCGCCGCGGCTGGCGCTGCGCGGTTTCCAGCGCGTGACGCTGAAGGCGGGCGAGCGCCGCCAGATCAGCTTCCGTCTGTCGCCGCGCGACCTGAGCTTTGTTACGCGCGATGGCACGCGGCAGTTGATGCCCGGCCAGTACAAGCTGAGTGTCGGCTCCGGTCAGCCCGGGGCGGGGGCGGGACAGCAGACAACACTGGTATTGAACCGCACCGTGCTGCTGGCAAAGTAGGCTGGAGAACAGAAAGGGATCGCGAACACGGCGGCGTTTTACTTCGTCTCGCGCTGCGGTGCGACGCGCGGCAGCAACATGCGCACCGCCGTGCCCACGCCCGGCGCCGAATCGATGGTGATGCGTCCGCCCAGCACGCCGGTCACGATGTTATAGACGATATTCATCCCCAGCCCGGTGCCGCCCTGGCCCATCTTGGTGGTGAAGAACGGATCGAACACCTTGCGCAGCACGTCCTCCGGCATGCCGGCGCCGTCGTCGCTGAACATCAGCTCGACGATGCCTTCGTCGACCGTCTCGCCGCGCACGGTGATGGTGCCGCCGTGGCGGCCCTCGAAGGCGTGGTTGAGCGCGTTGTTGATCAGGTTGTTCAAGACCTGGTACAGCGCGCCCGGATAGGAGTCGAACACCAGCCCTTCCTCGATCTGCATCACCGCCTCGCAGCCGCTGCGGCGCAGGCGCGGCAGGTAGGTGGCCAGCGTGTCGTGCACCGCCGCCTGCAGGTCGAACGTGCGCCGCTGGTCGTTGGTCTGGTCGACCGCGATCTGCTTGAACGACGAGATCAGTTCCGCCGCCTTGTGCAGCGAACCGGAGATCAGCTGGCTGGCCATGCGCACCTCGTCCAGGTGCGCCGTCAGTTCGGAGCGCCGCAGCGCGCCCGCCGCCACGTGGCGGTCGAATTCCACCACGCGGTCGCGCAGCGCGGTCGACGCCAGCAGGCTGTTGCCGATCGGCGTGTTCAGTTCGTGCGCGATGCCGGCCACCAGCGATCCCAGCGACGCCATCTTCTCCGCCGCCAGCAGCTCGTCCTGAGTGCGCTGCAGGGTCTCGAGCGCCGCGCTCAGGTCGGCGTTGGCGCGCTCCAGCGCGGCCGAGCGTTCGCTCACGCGGCTCTCCAGCGACACGTTCAAGTCCTTCAGCTCGCGCTTGGCGTTGAGTTCCTCGGTCAGGTCCAGCAGCGCCCAGATGATGGACGGGTTGCCGTCCAAGGTCAGCGACGACGACCAGATCGCCACGCTGCCCACGCTGCCGTCGGGCAGCAGCACGCCGGCCACCGCGCCATGCACGGCGCCTTCGGTCCGGTACATATCCCAGATGCGTTCGCGCTCGATGGCGCTGGCCCAGAACGGCACCTCGTCGCTGCGCTTGCCGATCAGGTTGGTGGCGGCCGCGCCGAAGGTATGCGTCAGCGCACGGTTGGCGGCGACGATGCGGCCGTCGCGGTCCGATACCGTCAGCGGCAGCGGCGCCATGTCGAACAGGGTCTTGAAGCGCGCCTCCGATTCCGACAGCCGCAATTGCGACTGCTCCAGCTGGGCGATGCGCTCGCGCAGCGTCGCGCTCATGGTGTTGAGCGCGCGGGTGAAGACGGTGATCTCGTCGCCGCCCTCGACCGGCAGCGCCTTGCTGTAGTCGCCCAGCGCCATCTGTTCCGACTGGCCCGTCAGCGCGTCCAGCCGGCGTCCGATGCCGTGGGTGAAGGCGTAGAACAGCACCAGCCCGAGCGCCAGGCCGACCAGCGAAATCAGTCCGCCCTGGACCATCACCTCGTCGCGCGCCTGTTTCAGGTCCTTGGTGGTCAGGCCGAAGTTGACCGAGCCGATGCGGTTATCCTGCAGCAGCAGCGGCGAGCGCGCGTGCAGCGTGGCGCCGCTGATGAGGGTGCGCACGCCTTTGAAGCTGGTGCCTCCGCCTTGCCTGAGGATTTCGGGCAGCGGCATGGCGCGCTTGCCCACTTCGATGATAGGTTGTTCGTCCTGGTCGAGGATGACGAGGTAGCGCAGGAAGCTGTCGTCCGGGTCGGACAGCATTTCGGCCAGGTAGCCGGCCAGTTCCGGCAGGCGGCCGCGCGTGGCGTAGGGACTGAGGGAGAGGTTGAGCGTTACCGCGTATTCTTGCGCGACCCGCTCAGCGTTGGTGCTGACGGCGTGGTTCATCAGGCGCAGGCTGTTCCAGATCAGCAGGCCGACCACCAGCGCCTGGATGACGGCGCTCAGCAGCAGGAATTTCGCGCGCAGCGATAGTCTCAAAACATGCACTCCCGGTGGGTATGCCAGGAGCGCGCCCACCGCCCTGTGGGACGGCGGGATGAAGCGGCTGCCTGGGGTTAAGGCAGGGTAAGGATCACCTTGACGGTATCGTCCACTGCCGACTTGTCAATATAACCGATCGCCTTCGGATCGGCAGCAACTGCTTTCTTCACCTCGGCATTGTTCGGATATTCCTTCGGCGGCGTGGCCTTGCCGGTGAAGACCAGCTTGGACCACAGGGCCTTGACCTGTGCCGGATCCTTTTCCGCGACTTTCTGGTAGAACTCGGCGCGGATGTGGGAGCCTTCGGCCTGGTCGATCGGCGTGAACAGGTTGGATTTACCCAGGAAGAACTGCGACGCCTGTTCCGAGAACATGCGGGTCGCCGGATTCTTCTGGCTGACGATGACGACGGTTTCCGCCGAGGCGGCGGCGGCCAGCGACGACAGCAGCGCGGCGATAATCAATTTTTTCATGTGTGCCTCCCGATCAGAATACGAAGTCGAGCGCGGCGCCGACGACGGTAACGTTGTTGGTGATGCCGGTTGCCGGTACGTAGATCAGCGAACCCGATTTGGTCTTGGGCTTGACGCGGTCGACCTGCACTTTCAGCGCGATCGATTTGGCGAAGTCCCAACGCACGCCGATCAGGTCGGACGATTGCTCGGCCGATTTCAGCAGGCCGTACACGGTCGAACCCAGCGGGCCGGTTTTCGGGAAGGTGGCCGGCGGAGTCACCGAGCTGCCCGCGTCGGTGTAGGCGGCGTGCGCGTAGTACGGCAGCACCTTGCCGACGCGGTAGCCGGCCAGCACGTACCAGGCGTTGGTGTCCGGGATGTAGACGGCTTCCTTGGCGCGGCGTTGCGCGTACTCGGTCTGCACCAGGATGCTGTTCCAGTCCATGGTCGCGCCCAGCGAGGTGAAGGCGATCTTCTTGCCGTCGGTCAGGCCGATGTCGTTGGCCAGCTGGCCGAAGCCGACCTTGGTCAGCGTCGCGGTCAGGCTGTTGATCGGGGTCAGGTCGTTGCTCTTCAGGTCAGCTTGCGCGTGGCCGACGCGCACCAGGAACGGGCCGTATTCGCCGGTGAAGCTGATGCCGACGGCCGGCGCGCGGTAGGTGGCGACGACGCCGCCGGCGGTCGGGATGAACAGCTTGCCGCGGCTGACGCCGGCGAACGCCTGGGTGGTGAAGTTGAAATCGCCGAAGGCGCGCTGGAAGTTGACGTCGGCGCCGTCGACGTTTTCAATCGGGGCCTGGCCGTACATCTCGATCGGCGGACGCATCATGGTGTTGGCGTAGCCGACGTTCTGGTAGTCGGAAATCAGGAAGATGGCCGGCACGACGCGGCCGACGCGCACGCTGACTTCATCGTTGACGCGGGCCTTGAGGAAGGCCCAGGTCAGGTCGGTGGTGAAGCTCGGGCTGGTGTTCTTGCGGGTCAGGATCTGCGCGGTGCCCGACAGCCAGTCGTTGAGCTTGTAGGTCGCCTGCAGGCCCAGGTTGGAGTCCAGGCCGATCTTGGCCTTGTCGGCCACGCCTTCGGCCTGGTTGTAGCGGGCAAACTGCGCTTGATCGGTATTGCTCTTGGCGACGCCCAGCGTGCCGAAGCCGCTGATGCTCAGGTTGCCGTCATCGAGGGTGCCGGCCTGCGCTTGCAGAGCGGCGGTGGCGGCGAAGACGGCAGCTGCTAAAACTTGCTTTTTCATGTGGTCTGTATCCTTTGATTTATTGTCCGTGTGGTCTGCGGCAGACGATCGTGTCGTCTTTTTGTCTCGTGACATGCGGGGGTGGGCATTTCGGGGCTCACGATAAACGAATTTCCGTACGGCACGAACCGCATTTATTAAAAACCGAACGAGTGTTCTAATTTTCTGTGGTTTTTGCGTTGAAAAATGAATATTTTCTCAACGAAATCATGGGGTTGTACGACATCCATCATGGCCGCCATGCGGCGTCCACTATGCCCCTGCGCAGTTTGCGTCATCAGGTATTACAATAGCGGCTCCCACTTTCCACCCACGAGATCACTTATATGGCCGTCAATTCCCCTCTGCCCGTCGCCTCCGCCCTGAAGCCTGTAGCCGGCATCGAAATCGGCTTTGCCGAAGCCGGCATCAAGAAGCCGAACCGCAAGGACGTGCTGGTGATGAAAGTGGCGCCTACAGCCACCGTGGCCGGCGTGTTCACGCTGAACCGCTTCTGCGCCGCGCCGGTGCAGATCGCCAAGGCCCACCTGGCGGCAGCCAAGGAAAGCGGCAAGCCGATCGCCGCGCTGCTGATCAACACCGGCAACGCCAACGCCGGCACCGGCGAACTGGGGCTGTCGCTGGCCAATGAAACCTGCGCCGCGCTGGCCGCGCAACTGGGCTGCGACGCGTCGCAGATCCTGCCGTTTTCCACCGGCGTGATCCTCGAGCCGCTGCCGGCCGCCAAGGTCATCGCCGGCCTGCCGCAAGCGGTCGCCGGCCTGAAGGCCGACAACTGGTACAACGCCGCCGAAGCCATCATGACCACCGACACGCAGCCGAAAGCCGGTTCGCGCAGCGTCACCATCGGCGGCCACAGCGTCACCATGAGCGGCATCAGCAAGGGCGCCGGCATGATCAAGCCGAACATGGCGACCATGCTGGGCTACCTGGCGTTCGACGCCAAGGTCGCGCAGCCGGTGCTCGACGTGCTGGTCAAGCAGGTGGCCGACAAGTCGTTCAACTGCATCACCATCGACGGCGACACCTCGACCAACGATTCCTTCATGCTGATCGCCACCGGCGCCGGCTCGCTGGTGATCGATTCGGTGGACTCGCCGGCATACGCCGAGCTGGCGGCCGCCGTCACCGAGCTGTCGCTGTTCCTGGCGCAGGCCATCGTGCGCGACGGCGAAGGCGCCACCAAGTTCATCACCATCACCGTGGAAGAGGGCGCGAGCGTCGAAGAGTGCCGCAAGATCGCCTATTCGATCGGCCATTCGCCGCTGGTCAAGACCGCCTTCTTCGCCTCCGACCCCAACCTGGGCCGCATCCTGGCCGCCATCGGCTACGCCGGCGTCGACGACCTCGATGTCAGCAAACTGAATATGTACCTGGACGACGTGTGGGTGGCCAAGAACGGCGGCCGCAATCCGGACTACAAGGAGGAGGACGGCCAGCGCGTGATGAAGCAGAGCGAGATCCTGGTGCGCGTCAAGCTGGCGCGCGGCGCGGCGGCGGCCACGGTCTACACCTGCGACCTGTCGCACGACTACGTCAGCATCAACGCCGACTACCGTTCCTAAGATGGCGACGCCTCTCGAACAATTCCTGGTGCGCGCCGAGGCCTTGCTGGCGCGCGTGGAGGCGGTGCTGCCGCAGGCGCCGCGCGAGCCGGACTGGAAGCTGGGCTTCGCTTTCCGCTGGCGCAAGCGCAACGGCGGCGGCGCCAGCTATCTGCAGGCGGTGGCCCACGTGTCGCCGATCGCGCTGGACGACCTGCAGCACATCGGCCCGCAGAAAGAGCAGATCGAACAGAACACCCGCCAGTTCGTGCAGGGCAAGCCGGCCAACAACGTGCTGCTGACGGGCGCGCGCGGCACCGGCAAGTCCTCGCTGATCAAGGCCTGCCTGAACCAGTTCGCCAAGGACGGCCTGCGCCTGATCGAGGTGGACAAGGCCGACCTGGCCGAACTGCCGGACATCGTCGACATCGTGGCCGGGCGGCCGGAGCGCTTCATCGTCTTCTGCGACGACCTGTCGTTCGAGGAAGGCGAGAGCGGCTACAAGGCGCTGAAGGTGGCGCTGGACGGCAGCATCTCGGCGCAGTCGGACAATGTGCTGATCTATGCCACCTCCAACCGCCGTCACCTGATGCCGGAGCGGATGTCGGATAACATGACATACAAGCACGACGAGGACGGCGACCTGCATCCGGGCGAGACGGTGGAAGAGAAGATTTCGCTGTCCGAGCGCTTCGGCCTGTGGCTGACCTTTTACCCGTTCAAGCAGGACGACTACCTGGCCATCGTCGGCCACTGGCTGTCGTCGCTGGGCTGCAGCGAGGCGCAGATCGAGGCGGCGCGCGCGGACGCCCTGCGCTGGGCCCTGCAGCGCGGCTCGCGCTCGGGCCGCGTGGCGTGGCAGTTCGCCAAGGACTACGCCGGAAAGCAGGCATGAGCGGCGCGGAGGTGAAGGTCAAGCCGGTCGACGTGGCGGTGGGCATCCTGGTCAAGCCGAACGGCGACGTGCTGCTGGGCCAGCGCCCGGCGGGCAAGCCGTACGACGGCTACTGGGAGTTCCCCGGCGGGAAAGTCGATCCGGGCGAGACGATACTGCAGGCGCTCAAGCGCGAGTTTGTCGAGGAGCTGGGGCTGACCATCAACAGCGCCGAGGAGTGGTGCGGCGTCGAGTACGTGTACCCGCACGCGCACGTGCGGCTGCATTTCTACATCAGCCGCGACTGGCATGGCGAACCGCAAAGCCTGGAAGGGCAGGCGTTTGCATGGCAGGGAACGGTGGGCGTCGAACCGCTGCTGCCGGCCACGATTCCGTTGCTGGAGTGGCTGGAGCAGGTGCGCTACAGCTAAGAAAAGCGGGGGGGGGGGGGTGGGGGGGGGCAGGCGGCGAGGCGCCGGCGCGGGGGGGGGGGGG
>NZ_JBGLYQ010000099.1:0-4410 GCF_047304105.1 Duganella sp. Dugasp56 | reverse complement strand
GGGGGGGGGGGGGGGGGGGGGGCGCCCCCCCCCCCCCACGCCGCCACGCCCAGCAGCACGAAGCCCAGGTAGAGCAGCGGCCATAGCAGCAGACGCATGCGGATCTCGGTCACCCGTTCCGGATGCAGCGCGAAGATAAACGGCCACAACAGCTTTTCGGTCCAGCCCTGCGGCAGCCAGTGGGTGTCGCCGATGCCGATAGGCGCCGCCAGCGGCGCGTGGAAGATGTCGTTAAATTGCGGGAACAGCGGATTGCCGAACTGCTGCCACATGCGCCAGTACCAGTGGCCGGCCGTCAACGCGATGCCGGACAGCACGCCGGCGCCGAACACGAACGCGCGCGCCACGGCGCGCCACCAGCCGCCGGGCAGCACCGGCAGCGCCGCGCACAGCGCCAGCGCATAGGTGGCGTTGGTCAGCTTGAGGCCGGTGCCCGCGCCCATCGCCAGGCCGGCCAGCAGCGCCAGCGCCAAGCCGCGCCCCCGTGCCTGCGCCAGCGCCTGCCAGTGGCGCAGCACCAGCAGCAGCGCGCCCAGCACGCACAGCGCGGTCATGTTGTCGCCCATCGAATTGCCCAGCTGGCTGAAGAATGCGCAGCCCATGCAGCCGGCCAGCGCCAGCAGCAGCGGCGCGCGGTGGGCCGAGGTGGACGGCAGGTGTGCCAGCAGGCTGCGCGCGATGGCCAGCACCAGCAGCAGGTTCAGGCCGTGCAGCGCGCCCATGGCGAAGCCGGCCAGCGGCGCCGGCAGCGCGCGCAGCAGGCCGTAGTAGACCAGGTCCAGCGTGGGGTTGAAGTAGCTCTGCCACTGGCCCGGCGCCAGGTCGAAGCCGATCTTGCCGTTGACCAGCGCGAACGGGTTGTACAGGTGATAGTTGCGCAGGTCCCAGTTATCGTCCTGGCCGAACACCAGCGACAGCAGACCGAACAGCAGCGGCAGCAGCCAGGCGGCGCGGCGGGCCCCGCGTGGCGTATCGAGCAGATACCAGTAGCGTGCCGCAACGGCGGACAGGGCGTTAAACGGGCGCGACAACGTAGTCATGGTCGGTAGAGGGGTCAGCGTTGAAAGACGAGGAATTTGGCGCTCAGGAAGTTCAGCGCCAGGCCGGCCAGCGTGCCGCAGCACACCGCCAGCATCGGCGCGGCCGGCAGCAGCGGCGCCGCCGCCGGCCAGTGCGCCAGCAGCGCCATGACGGCGGCCGAGACGGCGTAGTTGACGGCGCCGCCGAAGGCCATCGCGCCGACGTAGCGCCACCACTGGCGCCACGGCGAGGCGTCGGCGGCGTCGAAGGTGTAGCGGCGGTTGATCTGCCAGGTGACCCAGACCGCCGACAGGAACGACAGCACGCGGCCGGCCAGGAAGCCGCTGCCCAGCGCCAGCGCGCCGTACAGCACCAGCACGTCGACCGCCAGGCCGGCCAGGCCGGCGCCGGCAAAGCGCAGCAGCTGGATGCGGGTTTGCCGGTTAATCATGCGGCGCCGGCGCCGGCACGGCCAGGTAGGCAAAGCGCTTCTGCTCGATGCGGCCCTTGGTGACGGTGTCGAGTATCAGTCCGCACGACAGCGACAGCACGCTCAGCATGACCAGGCCGGTGCACAGCACGGCCGTCGGCAGGCGCGGCACCAGGCCGGTGGCCAGGTAGGTGGCCAGCAGCGGTTCGGCCAGCACCAGCGCCAGCAGCGCGCTGGCGCCGGCGCCGATGGCGAAGAACGGCAACGGCTTCTCGTTCTTGAACAGCTTGACGATCATCCACAGGATGCGCACGCCGTCGCGATAGGTGTTCAGCTTGCTGACCGAACCTTCCGGCCGCGACTTGTAGCGCGTCGGCACCTCGGCCACCGGCATGCGCAGCTCCAGCGCGTGCACCGTCAGCTCGGTTTCGGTTTCGAAGCCGGCCGAATGGGCGGCAAAGGACTTGGCGTAGCGGCGCGAGAAGATGCGGTAGCCCGACAGCATGTCGGTGAAGGTGTTGCCGAACACGGCGGCGACGCAGCCGGTCAGCAGGCGGTTGCCGAAGCGGTGGCCGAAGCGGTAGGCTTCCTGTTCGTCGGTATGGCGGGTGCCGACCAGCATGTCGAGGCCCTCGTCGAGCAGCTGGCGCACCATCTGCGGCGCCACGCCGGCGTCGTAGGTGTCGTCGCCGTCGACCATGACGTAGACGTCGGCATCCACGTCGGCAAACATGCGGCGGATCACATTGCCCTTGCCCTGCTGGCGCACGCTGCGCACGATGGCGCCGGCGGCGCGCGCCACCGCCTGCGTGTCGTCGCTGGAGTTATTGTCGAACACATAGACCGGCGCGCCGGGCAGGCAGGCGTTGAAGTCGCGCACGATGGCGGCGATGGTCAGCGCCTCGTTGTAGCATGGCACAACGATGGCGATACGGTGCGGGGGAAAGGTGGCCAATTGAGCGCAGGTAAGTATTAGTTGGCGAAATTGTACAGGACTCCGGATCGCCCGGCACCATAGCCGGGGCCGCTTTTGCGCTTGGCGCGCGGACGCTGCTAAAATGACAGCCCTTCGGCGCCGCCATCAATCAAAGGAAAAACAGGCCACTCATGTTGAATCGACTTTTCCTGCAGCGCCAGTTCCTGGTGTTCGTGGCCGGCGGCGTGCTGACGGCGCTGATCGACATCGGCCTGATGCAGCTGGCGCTGCGTTCCGGCGCCACGCCGCTGGCGGCGGCCAGCATCGGCTTCGCGGCCGGGCTGGCGGTCAACTACGCCTTCCACGCCCGCATCACGTTCGCGCGCCTGACGCAGAGCCACAGCGTGCTGCGCTTCCTGTGCGTGGTCGCGCTCAATTACGGGCTGACGCTGCTGCTGGTGGCGCTGGCGCAAACGCTGCTGGGCAGCCCGCTGACCGGCAAGCTGATCTCGCTGCCGCTGGTGGCCGCCAACGGTTTTCTGTTGAGTAAATTCTGGGTATTCAAATGACTGCTGACACTCGCACTACTCCCGCCGCCAGCGCGCTGACGTTCGCGCCGGTCCGCTACGACGCCGCCGCGCTGGCCCAGTACGGCGCGCTGTTCGCCGCCTGCTTCCCGGACGCCAGCAAGTTCACGCCGGCCTACCTGCGCTGGCTGTACGCCGACAATCCGGACGGCGCCGCCGCCGGCTACGACGCCTGGGACGGCGAGCGCCTGGCCGCGCACTATGTCTGCGTGCCCGGCATGGCCTGCATCGGCGGCCAGGACGTGCGCGTGCTGCTGTCGCTCAACACCGCCACCCACCCGGACTATCAGGGCAAGGGCCTGTTCACCAAATTGGCGGCGCTGACCTACGACAGCGCCCGCGAGCAGGGCTACGACGCGGTGTACGGCGTGGCCAACGCCAACAGCACGCCGGGCTTCATCCGCAAGCTGGGCTTCCAGCTGGTGCGGCCGCTGGAGGCGCGACTGGGCTGGGGCGGCGTCGGCACGCGGCCGCACGGCCAGGGCGTGGCGCCCAGCTTCGAGCGCCGGCGCAGTCCCGCGGCGCTGGCCTGGCGCTGCGCCAATCCCGACAATCCGGTACGCATGCGCCGCCGCGGCCCGCTGTGGCAATTCGACGCGGCCGCGCTGAGCGTGGCGCGTGCCTACGGCGAACTGGCGCTGCCGGCCGACGGCCCGTGGCAGGCCGCCGGCCATGGCGGCGGCTGGGCGCCGGCGCGTCTCTACCTGGGCCTGGTGCCGGACAGCGAGCGCCGCTTCACCGGCTACCCGTCCATCCCGCAGCGCCTGCGCCCCTCGCCGCTGAACCTGATCTACCGCTCGCTGTCCGGGCGCGTGGCCCAGCTCGATCCGACGGCGATCCGTTTCAGCTTCCTCGACTTCGATGCCTACTAAGCCCGACGCCGCGACGGCGTTGTTCCTGTTCGCCCACCAGGACGACGAGTACGGCGTGTTCCAGGCCATCGAGGACAGCCTGCGGCGCGGCCGCCGCGTGGCCTGCGCCTACCTGACCGAAGGCGCGGCCGGCTCCGGGCCGCGCCGCAACGCCGAATCGCTGGCGGTGCTGACCGCCATGGGCGTGGCCGCGCGCGACATCGTGTTCGCCGGCGACCGGCTCGGCATCACCGACGGCAGCCTGCCCCGGCACATGGCGGCGGCGGGCGGCTGGCTGCGCGAGTGGCTGCAGGGGTACGAGCGGGTCGAGCTGGTCTGCGTGACCGCGTGGGAGGGCGGCCACCACGACCACGACGCGCTGCATTTCCTGTGCGCCCACGCCGCCGACAGCCTCGGCCTGCTCGGGCGCGTGCGCCAGTACTCGCTGTACAACGCCTGGCAGCGCAACGCGCCGTGGTTCAACGTGCTGGCGCCGCTGGCGGCCAACGGACCGGTCGAGCGCGCGCCGCTCGGCGGGCGCGCGCCCCCCCCCCCCCAGGCCCCGCGGCGGGGGGATGCGGGGCCGGAGGGGGGCGGGGGGGGGCG
>NZ_JBGLYQ010000098.1:0-4829 GCF_047304105.1 Duganella sp. Dugasp56 | reverse complement strand
TTTGATGAAAAATTCCAATTGCTTGATCCATCAGGCGATCCCATCAAGAACATGCGGTATGCGATCATGAAAGAAGACGGTGCGCGCATTGAAGGCGTTACCGATGGCCAAGGTCGAATCCCGTTGCAACAGGGCTTCCGGCCGGAGAATGTTCAGATCGTAATTTTAGGTATGCTGAAATAAGGATTGATAATGTCGTCTGTGCCACCCGAGAAAGAACGTAGTCAGCAGGCTCGCCCCGGTACTGAGGGACGGCCTACGTTTGATTGGCAATTGAGCAGTACCAGCTTGCTCGATACCGTAAAACTCACGGTGCCGCCAATGATTGCGCTGCCCATTGTATTTGTGCCGGGAATAATGGGCAGCAATCTCGCGGATCTGCATGATGTCCCGGTATGGCTACTGGATCTGACTGCGGGCCTTCCGCTTAGCGTCGCTAGAAGATGGAGAGGGAAAACTCCTGGCGAGCGGCAGCAAGTTCTACATCCCGAGCGTACGAAAGTTTATCGAGACGGTAATTTGCCGAAAAAACTCACAGGGACTGTTGGCCAACAGCAAATATATCGAAACCGTGGTTGGGGGGAAGTGAGCCAAGGTAGCTACCACGATTTCCTGCTTTGGCTGGAAGAAAAAATGAATGGCCAGGGATTTAATCCGGCGAAATGGAGCGACTTTTTCTATACCGCAGTAAGCGCTACGCCCGCCCCCGGCACACGTCCCCCGGAGCCCAAATTATTCCCAGGTATTACGATGGAGATGAGCGGCTTGCCTCGTGTTGCGGAGGACCATCATTTTACCGAGCCGGTATTATCAGATGATCTGTTGAAGCGAGCGAAGTGTCGGTTTCCGGTTTATGCATGCGGTTATAACTGGCTGCAGTCCAACGAGGCGGCGGGCAACGCTCTGAAAACGCGAATCGAGCAAATTATCGCTGAGAATAATGGCGGCGCGTTCAAGTGCCAACAAGTGATTTTAGTAACGCATTCAATGGGAGGGTTGGTTGCACGGTATTGCGCCCAGCTGCCGGGCATGGAGCAAAAGATTGCTGGCGTGGTACATGGAGTGATGCCCGCCGTCGGCGCTGCAGTAGCGTATCGTCGGTGTAAGGTCGGCATGAAGGACGAGGATGCGATGGCCGCGATGGTCATCGGCGCAACGGGACAAGAAGTCACAGCGGTTTTCGCACAGGCGCCTGGCGCCTTGCAGTTATTACCCTCAGAGGGCTACGCTCCGCGCTGGTTATCCGTCGCAGATGCCGATGGGAAGGCTACTCTGAATTTGCCGGTTTCAGACCCGTACGAAGAAATTTATTTGGTGCGAGATCGCTGGTGGGGACTGGTGCGACCGGAATGGCTATCTCCGGAGGAAGGGAAACCGATTAGCTGGAACGATTTTTCGATTAACATCAAAATCGCGAAAGCCTTTCACGCGAAGCTTGCCAAAAGTTACCACCCTCAAACGTTCGTCTACTATGGCGCGAGTGGAGACAAGTACGCGAGCTTCGAGGGCATCAAGTGGCAGATGCGCAAAGGCTTGAGTCCGGAGACCGGAAAGCCGCCTGGCGAGAAGCAGGTTGCTGGTTTTTCCCACCAGGCAGTGCGGGAAGATGGAGCGAACAAAATTTTTGTAGGGGGAGAAACCAAGATGGAAACCGTTTATACCCCTGGCGGAGGCGGCACCGTTGTGACTTACGATACCAGCTTCTGGGAAATTAAAAGCGATATGCAGGATGGTAAAGGGGATGGTACGGTCCCGGTGAGTTCGGGAAAGGCACCGAGACGCGATGGTCTCGGGCATGTCAGGCAGCAGTTTCGTCTGGAGGGCTTTGCGCACGAGGGCTCTTATAACAACCCCGCGGCCCAACGCGTGACACACTATGCGATCACAAAAATAGCCGCTATGGCGAAACTATGAAATTAATCCTGAGCTTGATTTTTCTCGTAGCGGTAGTTGGCTGCGATGCGAAGAGAAACGAACATGTCACCGACACTAAAATGAACAGTGTAATGAAAACGAATTGTATTGGCCATAGTCTGATCGACCTCCCCGAGATGTATGCGTTGAAGGCGGGCGTGAGCGCGACTTTCACACCTGATCAGAATCAGGTAGAGGACGGCTATATTGACTTGGTGGTAGAGCCGCAAATGACCGCGGAGCGCTTCAAGCGTCGGGTTGGCGAGCGGCATGCCGAGCTTGCGGACGATGCCCGCATGACCTCAAGGTTATCCCAAGTGAGCGATATGCCGGCAGATGGAAAGATGTTTCGTACTCATGTCATCGAGGATGCTTATCGGAGCGAGGCGCACTGGATGTTGAACGACGTTTATCTGGTAGCGTCGATAAAGTCATTCAAGAATCAGGTGGCCGAGGCGGAAACCATGCTGCTTGACTTTGTCCATAACGTGGAGAGCCAACGAGCAGACACGACCCTAGCGTCGTTTTGTCTTGGTGGCGTGACGGTCAAGGGCAAATATCGGTCAGAGCTCGCTTCATTCCATTTCGCGACGGCGCAGGTAAGCGATACTGTGTTCTCCGTTGACGTCAATACTTATGAGAAAGACGATAAGGAGTCATTGCTCCAACGATTAGGCGGGCCGAATTCTTTGTTTAAAAAATTTGGCATTAAAGAATCAGTGCTGCGCAAGGGAGAAAAAAACGTTGCGGGCATGCGAGCGCAGGAGTGGGCATCCGTTATTCGGCCTGGGGAAAAAGGTAGTGAGCAGGACCTCTCCTTCCTGTTGGAGACCATGCGTCCAGTTCCTTCTGCAACTACACCACGAATTCATATGGAGATGGATGTGACAGGACCTAGCGCACGCGATGAGACGGCAGCGTTAGCGTTGTGGGATAGCGTCATCAAAACAGTACGTCCACGTTGATGTGACTAGGAGTGTGTACGAAAATGGTCGTCGACACTGAGCCTGAAGAGATGATGCTGCGCTTGTCTGACTGGAGGCATGAGTGGATGTCGGAGCCTTGGCGCGATCATGCCGTTGTGTCCCCGGCGTTATTGTTGGCCTATCAGGTATCACTGGAGCAGATCTTGGCGAATGGACTGGTGCGAGACGTGCATGTGAGACATGCCTACTTGACGTGGACTTGTCGGACGTAGCCCGAATAATGAACAGTTGGCGAACTGGAGAAATGCAGTTCTCCAGGCTGGAGATGAAAAGAGCGAGAATTAACGATGTGGGTGTCTTTTACGTCGGACTGGCGGCGATCGGCGCTATCGCACTGTTGGTGTTGACGACTTGCGCGAAAAATGCTGTATTCGTGAGTGTCCGCGAGGTGAACTATGCGTAGGACAGTGTTTGAACGGTTATGGACATCCATGCTGTTGGCATTGTTGTTTGCATGCGAGCACGTTGCCATCGCGCAGGAAAGTGCAGTGCCTGCCGCGCCTTGCGCCTGCCACGCAGCGCCCTGTATCGCCACCGCGCCGCGCGCAATGTCTGTCCGCTGCCGGCCTGGTCCACCGACGTCGCCAGCAGGCGCCCGCCGCTGGCGCTGTCGGAGATGGAGCGGCGCATTGCGCTCGACGTGCTCAACAGCCCGCGCTTCGCCAATTGCGCCCCGGCGGCCATCCACGCTCAACTGCTCGACGAGGGGCGTTACGTCGCCTCTGTGCGCACCATGTACCGCCTGCTGCAAGGCTATGCCGCCGTGCGCGAGCGGCGCAATCAACTGCGCCATCCCGAGTACACCAAGCCGGAATTGCTGGCCGTGATGCCCAACCAAGTGTGGAGCTGGGACATCACCAAACTAAAAGGTCCGGTCAGGGGAACTTGTTTTCATCTGTACGTCATCCTCGATATCTTCAGCCGCTACGTGGTCGGCTGGATGGTCGCCGAGCAGGAAACCGCCGAACTGGCCGAACAACTCATCGCCGATACCGCCGCCAAGGAATGCATTGCGCCAGGCACGCTCACCTTGCACGCCGACCGGGGCAGCAGCATGCGCTCCAAGCCGGTGGCCACTTTGCTGTCGGATCTGGGCATTGTGAAATCACACAGCCGGCCTTACATTTCCGACGACAATCCATATTCGGAGGCGCAGTTCAAAACCTTGAAGTACCAGCCGGGTTTCCCGGCCCGCTTCGGCTCGCTGGCCGATACGCGCGCATACTGCGCGCAGTTCTTCACTTGGTACAACCAGCAGCACCGCCATTCCGGCATCGGCATGATGACGCCTGAGAGCATCCACACTGGCCGCGCCGCCGAGGTGCGCAAGCAACGACAAGCCACGTTGGCTGGTGCCTTCCAGCGCACGCCCAACCGCTTCAAACACCGCATGCCGCAGCCGCAGACGCTGCCGACGGCTGCCTGGATCAACCCGCCGAACATGGAGAAAAAAGCTGCCTGAAATCCGAGATTTAGAATCTCACCTATTCAACCAGGTGTTTCAAATTCATTGACACGCTCCGGTTGGACCCGATCCCGTTGCCGCAACGGCTGCTGTTCAAGCTTGGGGGCTCACTGGACGGTTTCATTGTGTGCCACAAGAGCCTGGTGGCACTGTTCAGAGCCAACGGCCAAAGCGGCGCAGAGTTAGTAAGGATCACGGAATATTAATATCCGCATTCGTGCTACACGTTAACTTATTTTTTAATACACTTTGTGCCAAAGAATTTTTTTGAGGCACATTATAGTGACGATGTCGTTGATCGAGCAGGCCACTGCGGCGCTGGCGCAGTTCTCCAGCGCCACCCGTTTGTACGAGCTGACGCTGGCGCAGGACGACAACGCCGAACTTGGCGCGGGCGGTCTGCTGGTCGAAGCGTTTGCCGCCGACGACGGCGTGCAGGACGCCGGCGCGCGCGACGTCATCGT
>NZ_JBGLYQ010000097.1:0-4910 GCF_047304105.1 Duganella sp. Dugasp56 | reverse complement strand
AACTCTGCGCCGATGATAGTGCTGCAACCAGTGTGAAAGTAGGTTATCGTCAGGCTAGTTATACCTAAAAACCCCCATCAGCCTGAACGCGTTCAAGATCGCGTTCAGTGCAGGTGGGGGTTTTTTTCGTTTGAAAGCTGCTCCCGTTCGAGTGCATCTTGCGATATCTCGCGGTACAGCGCCAGCAAGCTGGTTTCTTCGTGATCCCAGCGGTATTTGCTTTCGATGGCACGCCTGCCGTTGGCGCCCATCTTTTTCGCCAGCGCCATATTGGACTGCAAGAAGTTGATCGCGCGTGCAATCTCACCAGGCCGATCCGGATCGACGCACAAGCCGCAATCGGCCGCTTCGACAATACTGCGCCACAGCGGAAAGTCGGAGGCGATCACCGGCAAACCTGCCGACATGTATTCGAACAATTTGATCGGCAGCGCGTTCATAAAGTTCGGCTCGGCACGCAGGGTGACCAGGCCGCAAAAGCTGCGCGCCATGATGTCTGCCACGCCCGTCCGGCCGACGAAACCGCATTCCTCCACATGGCGCCAGCCCGGATACGCCGCAAGCTCGTCGCGCAGGGCGGCGGAGTCGAATCGTCCCGCCAGCAGCAGTTTGCAGGAGGACATGTCGAGCGCCTGGATAATTTGCCGGATGCCGCGCATTTCATTGATCGCACCCACATAGCAGACACTGTCGCGCGCGCTGTGCGCGACGGCGGGTGCGGTAGCCAATTCGCCGACCATCGGGTAGTTATGAATCACCGTCACGCGCTTGGCGCTGTGTTCGAACAATGCCCCGATATACGGCGTGGCCCCGACGACGGCGGCACAACGCCGCGCCGCAAAGTGTTCGACGCTGCGCGCCACCGCGCCGATGGCATGGCGCAGTGGCAGAGGAATCCATTGCTTGGATTGGATGTCGGCGCTCAGATCCTCATGCAGGTCGAGGATGACCTGCTTGCCCTGTCTGGCCAGCAGCACGCCGTAGGGGATCAGCTCGGGATCGTGAATATGGTAAATCTGGGCATCGAGCTCCTTGGCGATCCTGTAAGTGCGCCAGGCCTGAAGCAGCATGCGCCGTACCCGCCCGCCGCCGTTGGCCGCCGCCAGTCGATGCAGCGTGACGCCTGCGGCAGCCGCTTCCGCAACCTCGGCCGCGGTGGCATCGATGACCAGATGGACCTCATGGCCGGCGCGCGCCAGCGACACGCATTCCTTGCGATAGATGCGTATGTCCAGCCCGCGATGTACGGATGAGAAGTGACAGACTTTGCTCATGTCCATGCCTCCTGCCGGGATGCTTGCGGGGGCATCACCGCCGGTGTCCGCGTCGGCTTGACGAGCCAGGCCAGCAGCAAGGCTTCGTCGAGCAGATCCGGCGATTGCGACAACGCTGCATCGGACAGCAGCGCGTCGAGCTGCGCACCCGATTTCAGCGCGCCACCCAAGGCTGTCCGATGGTCGAAGATGCGCGCGCGCAAGCTGGCACCGAGGCCCTGCGCGATCCAGTCCTGGGTCACGTCGAAGCCGCGTTTTTTCCGGTTCAGCCGTATCAGGTCAGGGACCAGGTCGCTGGTGATGTGGCGCAAGGCCCACTTGCCAAAGCCATTGGCGATCTTGAGCCGGGCTGGCAGTGCCAGCGCAAATTCGACCAGCCGGTAATCGAGGAAGGGCAGGCGACTCTCGACGCCATAGCCCATGGAGTTGCGGTCCTCGTAACGCAGCAAGGTGGGCAGGCTCCACTGCTGGATATCGGCGATCTGGCGATCGGACAGCGACAGATCGGATTCGCCCCACAGGTTTTGCGTGTCCGCCTCCCAGGCGAGCAGGCTGAACGTCTTGCCTTTGCCATTGTAGCGGGCGAGATTTTGCATATACATGCGCGCCTGTCCGGCTTCGTGCACCAGCATCAGGGCCAGCGAGTAGAGCAGGCGCAGCGTGCCTTCCGGGTCGCGCGCCACCAGCGCCGCGCGCAAGGCGATCGGCATAAATTTGCGGTAACCGGCAAAAATTTCGTCGCTGCCCTGGCCGCCGAGCAGCACCTTGAACCCGGCGGCGCTGGTGTCACGGAAGACGGCGTTTTGCGCGATCGGGCTGAGGCCGGAAAACGGCGCCTCCTGAAAGGCCATCGTGGTTTCAAGCATGTCGCACAGCTCGCGGCTGCTCCAGCGTGGCCAGACGAAGCTGACGTCGATGCCGGCAGTGTGCGACATGATGCGGGTGGCCGGGCCTTCGGACGTGGGGGCGGCGGGCGAGCCGAAGGAAAACGCCCGCAGCTGCGTCACCTGGCGCCGCGTGGCGCAGGCGATCGCCGTCGAGTCGAGGCCGCCGCTGAGCGATACGGCCAGCGGCACGTCGCTGCGCAACCTGAGGCTCACCGCGCTGTCGAAGCAGGCGCGGCATTCGTCCATCAGCGCGGAATCGCCGAGGCAGGCCAGGGCGGCGCGCCGCGCGGCTACCGCCGTGGTCAGGCAGTACCATTTGCCTTCGCTTACGTCGATGCGCTCGGCGGATAGCTGGAACTTGACCCAGCAACCGGCCGGCACCGACTTGACCTGCTTGAACGATGAACCCGACTGTGCGGTTTCGTAGGCCTTGTAGCGCACGCCGCGGGCGCAATAGGCGGTGTCGATCTCGGCGCCCACTTGTTCGGCCACGCCAGCCGCCGACGAGCCAAAGGCCAGCGCGCCGTCCGCGCGCCAGCCCCAAAGCAGCGGCTTGACGCCGAAGCGATCGCGCACCAGCCACAGTTCGCCGCTTCGGTGGTTAAAGGCGGCGAAGACGAACATGCCGTTGAAGCGGCGCAGCGCATCCGTGCCCCATACGGCCCAGGCGCGCAGCAGCACCTCGGTATCGCTGCCGCCGGCAAATGAATGCCCTGCGCTGCGGAGTTCCTCGCGGATTTCGCGGTAGTTATAGATTTCTCCGTTGAAGACGATCCACCATCCGCTGCCGGCGTCGGCCATCGGTTGTGCCCCCAGAGCCGAGAGTTCGATGATCGCCAGTCGGGTGTGGGCCAGTTGCACGTGGTGGTGGCCGAACGCGAACTGCTGGTCGGCACGCGCGTCCGGCCCGCGCCGGTCGATGAAACGGAAGGCGGCGGCCAAGGCGGCGCGCCTGCTTTCGGCTTCATCCTGGCTGATCAGTCCCCAAATGCCGCACATGATTGAGCGTCCCGATTCGTGATTGGTCCTTCGGATCGTAGCGGATCAAAATACGTGGAAGGCGATATCGATCAAGCGAGCGTGGATGGCGGGAGCGAAAGTGGACAGCGTTATCTAAGGCAATCTTGCCGTTTCCGCCGGCTGCACGGCCAGGTAGCGCCGCATGGCGCTGGCTTCTTCGCCGGGACTGCGGCCGAAGTAGCGCTTGAACTCGCGGCTGAATTGCGATGGGCTTTCATAGCCCACCTGGGCCGACGCCGCTTGCGCCGTCATGTCGCTGCGCGCCATCAGCAGCCGGGCCTGGTGCAGGCGGGCCGATTTCAGGTACTGGATCGGCGAGCACTGCGTCACCGATTTGAAATGAACATGGAAGGCCGGCACGCTCATGCTGGCCTCGGCCGCCAGCGTGCCGACATCGATGTCGGCCGCGTAGTCGGCGTGGATGCGGCGCAGCGCCTTGGCTATGCGGCCGAACTGGCCCTGGCTGGTCAGCGCCGCGCGCATTGCCGCACCTTGTTCTCCCATCAGCACACGGTAGCAGATTTCGCGCACGATGCCTGGTCCGAGCACGCGCGCCTCCAGCGGCGAGCTCAGCGCTTCAAGCAGGCGCAGCACGGTTTCGCTCAGTCGCTCATCCATGCGCGTGGTCATCATACCCTTGGGCATGGCTGGGGTGTCGTTCTGGGTCTGATCGATGGTGAACATCAGGTCAGCCAGCGTGGTGCGGTCGACCCGGATCGACAACCCAAGGAAGGGCTCTTCCTCGGTGGCGTCGGTGGTGCTGGTGAAGGGCATGGGGACGGCGACGACCAGATAGTGGTCCGCATCGAACTGCAGCACGTCGTTGCCGAAGTAGGCGCGCTTGCGTCCCTGCAGCACGATGGCGATGCAGGGATCGGACATGGCGGGGGTCTTGGTGGTGCTGCAATTGGAGCGCGTCAGGCGGACGTCGTCCAGTGCCGTCAGGGTATAACCCTCGTTTTGCGCCAGTTGTTGATGCAGGGCGATCATGCGTTCCACGCCGACTCCTTCGAAATTCGCTGATGAATAGGAATGATCCATGATTCCTCCGCTCATCGCCACCGCTGTCGTGCGGTTCTATAGGATTAGGCAATAAGTCCATAGTCGTGTGCATTCGCAGCATTTGCCTGGGGCCGTAAGATGCAGTCTGGTGTTATTGCTTTGAAAGGACCGCATCATGACAGCAGCTACACAAACACATCGAAAGGTTATCCTGATTGCCGGCGCCTGCCGGGGAAGCGGTCCGGCAACGGCGCGCCAGCTGGCGGGCGAGGGGCATCACGTGGTGCTCGGTGCGCGCCGCTCCAACAAGTTGCACGCGCTGGTCACTGAGATCCGCAAGGCCGGAGGTTCTGCCGAATGGTATGCGCTGGACGTCACGCAGCCGGACGAGATGCGCGAGTTCCTGGCGTTCGCCGAAGACGTGCACAAGCGTGTGGATGCCATCATTCACAATGCCTAGGAAAGTCCTTGCCAATTCATGCAGGCCTTTGCTATAGTTCGCCTCCCCGCAAAACGGTGCGTGCAAATGCAGAGTGAAGCGGGGGAAAAAGAGGGTTGACGAGATATACGAAACAGTTCATAATCTTGCCTCTTCGCTGATGAACACAACGCTTCTTCAGCAAGCAGTACCAACGCTCGGCGCGTGCCCCGTTCTTTAAAAATTAACAGTCGATAAGTGTGGACGTTTGATGGAAGTGCACACGGAACCTTCGGGTTTCGTGAAACT
>NZ_JBGLYQ010000096.1:0-5094 GCF_047304105.1 Duganella sp. Dugasp56 | reverse complement strand
GGGGGGGGGGGGGCCCCACAACCCCCGGGGGCCCCCCCCGGTGCCGGGACCGCTGATGCAGTCGCTGATGGCGCACGACTGGCCGGGCAATGTGCGCGAGCTGCGCAACATCGCCGAGCGCTTCGTGCTCGGCCTGTCGAGCGGCGCCGACGGGCTGCTGTCGGCGCGCAGCATGGCGCCGCTGCCGCTGGCCGAGCAGGTCGGCTGCTTCGAACGCGCCGTCATCGAACAGGAATTGCGCAAGGCCGGCGGCAGCGTCAGCGAGGTCAGTGCGGCCCTCGGCGTGCCCAAGCAAACGCTCTACTACAAGATGCAGAAGTACAGCCTGACGCCGGACGGCTATAAGACTTAGTCGCGCTCCGGCACCGGTACGTTGAAGCCGTTCAGCGTCACCGACACCAGCGCATACAGGCCGACCAGGTAAATCAGTTCGTTGGCGCCGTGCTGGCCGAAGGTGTCGACGGCCAGGCGGTACAAAGGCTCCGGCAGCGTGCCGCCGCGGCTCAGCGCGTAGGCCATGTCGTAGGCCACGCTTTCGTCCGGGGCCAGGTCGGCCGGCTTGAGGTCCGCCACCAGCGTGGCCAGGCGCGCGGCCGACATGCCTTCGCGCTCGGCGACGGCGATGTGGGCATAGATTTCGTAGGCGGCGTTGTAGCTGGCGCCCACCGTCAGGATGGCGATCTGGCGCACATTGTCGGCCAAGGTGGCGTTGGCGGTCATCGCCAGCGTCAGGTCCCAGATGGCCTTGCCGACGGCCGGCTCGTGCAGCCATGGATTCCAGGGCCCCATCAGCGCGCCGTCTTCGCGCACGGCGATGAAGTCGTTGAAATTGCTGGTGATCCCTTTGCGCATATTGTCGTACAGCGGCTTTTGTTCGGGTGTCAGGTCTTGCGGGGCAATCAGCGGCAGGCGCATGGCGGTTCCTTGATGGTTGTATGGTCAGCCTACAGGGTAGGCCGGACCCGCCGCCGGCGCTGTGCGTTGCCGCACCATGTCTTGCTTAGTTCTCTGCGGGATCGGCGATCCAGATGAAGGCGCAGGCGGCGCTGGCCAGCGCGGTCGCGGCGCAGGCCAGGGCGGCGATATGGAAGGAATGCAGCAGCGCGTCGCCGTGCGACGCCAGCACCACGCCCAGCAGCGCGGTGGTGAACAAGCCGCCCGCGCGGGCTACCGCGCTGTTGAAGCCGGAGGCGACGCCGCTGTGGCCCGCATCCACCGACGACAGCACGGCCGTCGTCAGCGGTGCCACCGCGATCGCCATGCCGACGGCGATCACCAGCATGGAGGGCAACGTGGTGGTCCAGTAGCTGCCGTCGCCGATGCGCATGGCCAGCAGGAATCCGGCGGCCACCACCACCGGACCGACCGTCAGCGGCAGTCGCGCGCCTATCTTGCCGGCGATGCGGCCCATCGTCGACGACGCCAGCGCGATCACCACCGGCAGCGGCAGCAGCGCGGCGCCGGCGCCGCTGGCCGAATAGTGGTCGACTTCGATCAGCACGAACGGCACCAGCAACAGCAAGGCGCCTAGCGCGCCGTACAGCAGGAAGGTCATCAGGTTCAAGCCGCTGAAACTGCGCGAGCCGAACAGCGACAACGGCAACATGGCGTGCTCGCCGGCGCGTTGTTCGACCCGCAGGAACACCAGCAGCGCAACGGCGCCCGCCACGATGGCCAGCAGCGGCGGCCAGCTGAAGCCGGCCCCGCTGGAGGCCACCGTCAATCCCCAGGTGAGGCCGGCCAGGCCGGCGCTGGCCAGCGCCGCGCCGGGCAGGTCCAGCCGTGCCCCGGGTTGCGCCGCCATGGCCGCCTCGTCGTGCAGGTAGCGCATGCCCAGGTACAGCGCGGCCGCCGCCAGCGGCAGGTTGATGAAGAAGATCGCGCGCCAGCCGACCACGTCGATCAGCCAGCCGCCGAGCAAGGGGCCGAGCGCGCCCGCCGCAGCGCCGACGGCGGCCCAGATGCCGATGGCCCGGCCGCGCGCCTCGCCTTCAAAATGCGTGCCGAGGATGGCCAGGCTGTTGGGCATCAGCAGCGCAGCGCCCATGCCTTGCAGGATGCGACCATCGACCAGCAGCGGCAGCGTGGGCGCGAAGGCGCACAGCAGCGAAGCCAGGGCGAACAGCATCACGCCGAGCAGCAGCACGCGGCGCTTGCCGAAGCGGTCGCCGGCGGCGCCGCCCAACAGCAGCAGGGCGCTGAGCGGCAGCAGATAGCCATTCACCACCCACGACAGGCCGGCGCCGTCCGCGCCCAGGCTGCGGCCGATGGCAGGCAGGCCGACGTTGACCACGGAGCCGTCGATGAAAGCCAGGCTGGAAGCGAGGATGGTAGTGGCCAGCACCATGCGCGGATGCGCGATGGCGGAACTGTCGGCGCAGGGCGGGGCGGCCAGTGCGATGGACTGGTCGCAGCCGGGTTGGGCCGCGGTGTTCATGGTTGTCGGAGGATGTCGCTCATGCGTCCATGATGACACAAGAGACCGGGCGCACGATATCTGCCGTTGGTATCAAGGGTATCAAGGTTTTTTGAGCGGCTCGGTCCTGCTCTCGTGGCGCGTTGTGTTGGCCTGCGCCAGCACGGCAGCGCAATCCACCGGCTCGACCTTGCCGACGTTCACCAGCGGCAGTATCGCCGCCGCCGGATTGACCACCGTGGCCAAGGCCACTGCGGCACCGGCCTTGAGCGCCAGCGGTCCCTTGTACGGGCCGACGTCCGGATTGGTGAACGTGCCCTTGGCGTACAGCGGCGTGCGCAGCGTGATGACGCGCGCGCCCTTGGTCTTCGGCCGCACATCCAGGTCGAGCCGCTCCTTGGCCAGGTCGACGCTGCCGCTGATGTCGATCACCGCTTCCTTGGTGTCGACCACGAAGCGGCGCGCTTGCGCCAGCCCGTGTTCGACCACGAAATCGCCGGCCAGGCAATTCAACTGCACCTGCCGGTCGCCGAACAGCTTGACGAACACCACGTTGGCGATATTCAGTCCGGCCGCCTCCAGGATGAATTTGCTGACCGAACCTTCGCTGACAGTGGTGCCCAGCTCTCCGCTGGACGTGGCCAGCATGGCGGACACCGAATTGCCGGTGCCGACCAGCGCGGCGTCGCCGTTGACTTCGCCGAGGCTGGCCTGCATCGACTGCAGCTTGGGGAACAGCTCGCGGATCTTCAGATGGCGCGCCGCCATCCTGATCTGCGCGTTGATCTGTTTTTTGGTGCCATCCAGCTTGACGTCGGAGGTGATGTCGCCGCCGGCCATGCCGAAGTTCAGCGGCGTCAGCGTCAGCACCTTGTTCTTCATCTGGATGCGCGTTTCGATGTCCTGCAGCGGAATGTCGTGCGTGCGCACCAGTTTCTTGCCGGTGAACTTGACGTCGGCGTCCAGCGCATCCCATTTGGCGGTGTTGAACTGCTCCACCGGCAGCGCCTTGTCTTTCGGTTGCAACTTGGGCTTGTCGCGCGCTGCGCGGCTGGCGTCGCTTTCGGCGCCGATGGTCGGCCCCAGGTCGTCCAGCCGCAACTGGCGCGAGGTCAGGGTGCCGGTCAGCATCGGGCGCGGCTTGCGCGGGCTGTATGCCAGCGTGCCTTCGAGGTCGCTGCTGCCCACCGTGCCGGTGAAATTGCGGTAGGTCCAGTTCCAGATGCCGCCGGATTTCTTGCCGATCAAGCGGCCCGTTGTGGCATAAGGCGGCGTTTCCGGCAGCAGTACGCCGGTCAGCGGATACAGGTCGGCCATGCTGGCGCCGGCCAGCGACAGTTTCAGGTCCAGCCCCGCCGGCGAACGGGGATCGGTGACCGTGCCTTCGATGCCGATCTTGTTGTGGCCCAGCGTGGCGTGGGCCTGCAGCGGAAAGCTGCCGTGCGCGTCTTCCAGTGCCAGCACCGCGCCGCTCTTGCCGCCGCCGGTGATCGGGGCGCCGTGGTAGGTGCCGCCGAGGTCGAACTTCACGCCGTATTGCGGCGCGCCGTTCTGCGATTGTGCGCCGGTCATCGTGGTGGCCCTTGCTCGCAGGTCGAGTTTGATGCCGTCGTCCAGGTAGCGCAGCTCGCCGTCGCGGAACGCCAGCCGCTGGATGTTGACGTCCCACTGCGACGGTCCGTTGTCCTTGAAGGTCCAGGTGTTGTTGCCGTCGGCGCGGCGTTCGGCCGCCACCGCCAGCTTGTCCAGCGACAGGTCGGTGATCAGCACTTCCTTGTGCAGCAACGGCAACGGATGGATGGTCACCACGATGTTGCCGACGCTGGCGAGGCGCGAACCGGTGCTGGTCCAATCCGGATTGGCGACGGTGACGCCGGCGGCGCTGATGCGCGGACGCGGCACGTAGCGCCGCCAGCCCGGTTCGGAAGCGTCTCCCTGCTGGAAGTGCACATCGAGGTCGCCGTTGATGGCGAACTCGCGGCCTATCGTTTCCGATACCTTGTGGTTGATGTAAGGCCGGGCGCGGTTCCAGTTGAACGTCAGGACGAAAACGACAAGCGCCGCCAGCAGCACGAACAGCGTTGCCAGCGTGACATACAGCACGGTAAGGGGGCGCGATCTTTTCATAAGCCGATGCTACGCCGCGCACGATTGAGTTTATGTGCGCTACGCCACCGTGGAGTCAAATCAGCCGGCTGGCGGACGGCCCACCAGATGGGCGTGCAGTAGTTCGCGGTCGGCGTCGCCGTTCAGATAATTGAATTTTCCGGCGACCATGGTGGCGACCGGCGCGCCATCCCGGAACAGCAGGCGGTTGCCGGCCAGGGCAGGGACCTTGTCGCCGGGCAGCAGCGTGCCGCACAGGTTGAGCGGATCGATGGCGGAGATGCACACCAGGCTGGCGTCGTGCTTGCGGCGGCGCATCTCGCGCAGCAGTGGAATGGCCTCGGGCAGCGCGAACTGTTCGCCGGAGAGGCCGGCGATGAAGCGGCCGCCACGAATTTCTCCGCGCGCTTCGAGGCGATGGTAGACCGGCAGCAGCTCGCGCCAGCTCGGCATCCACGCGGCCTCGCGTTCCAGCAGCCGCCAGAACATCACACCGTAGCGACGCAGCAGCGTCATGGCGATGTGCTCCAGTGTCTGCGGATCGGTGCGCGGCTTGCGCGTGGGCGTGGCCG
>NZ_JBGLYQ010000095.1:0-5223 GCF_047304105.1 Duganella sp. Dugasp56 | reverse complement strand
GGTGCGGCTGGCAGGAATCGAACCCACGACCCCTTGGTTCGTAGCCAAGTACTCTATCCAGCTGAGCTACAGCCGCGCAAGCAACATTATAAAGCATTAATTTCGTTTTGCAAAGTTTGATATTTTCTATCGTTTAGTTGGTCAAGCGCACGATACGCCGAATCAACCACTTTACAAACTGCTTTGCTGCATCTCCTTCAAGCGGCATGCCGTTCGAAAGAAGCAGCATTATAGGGACACTGCCGCGGCTTGTCCAGCACTCTCTGTCAGGTACCGAACTCGGCCGCCGCCTTGGCCGACCACAGCGCCTCGTTGTACGACGGATACGGATCGCCATAACAGTCGACCTGCCCGCCCTCGCCGACGAACTTGACCCACCAGCCGTCGCTGTCGGTGACGATGGCGATATCGCCCCGGCGGCAATGGCCGGCGATCTGCTCGCTGCGTTCGAGCACCACGATATTCACTTTCCTGTGCCTGACCACCGTCGCCATGCCAGCCTCCGCCATGCGCGGCACCGCGCCGCTCCTCTATCAGTGTAGCGCCATTGTGCGGTGCAAGCCCGCTCCGCAGAGGCTTCATTCATGCCAGTGATCTCGATCATCATCAGAAAAAATTTGCATTCGTTTGCGCATTGCAGCATTATTGAGCTGTCTCCTCTATTCTCCTCCAAGGAAATAGATTTAGCCCGCTCCTGTAGCGGGCTTTTTTTTGGTGTACGATGCGGTCAGCTTTGCCTTCCATAAGACAGAAAACAGACAGGTCGCCAGCATGCATGCATCCGATTCCGTCGCGCCGCCCTCCCCGGACTGGTCGCGCTCCGCCCTTGGCGATCCCGCCGGCTGGCCGCCGTCGTTGCGGCTGACGGTCGACATCCTGCTCAATTCCCCGCTGGCCATGCTGCTGATGTGGGGCCCCGAACAAATCATGGTGTACAACGACGCCTATTCCGCGCTGATCGGACTGTCGAGCCTGCGCGCGCCCGGCGGCGGCGTGCCGTCGATCCAGCCGGCGGCGTGGAGCTGGAACGGCGCGGCGATCCGCCAGGCCTGGAGCGGCGCCGGCGCCAGCTATCGCGGCGTCAGCCTGCCGGTGTGGCGCAACGACGGCGTCGCCCAGCAACTGCTCGACCTGTACTACACCCCGATCCGCAACGAACACGGCCAGGTGGCCGGCGTGCTGTGCGCGCTGAACCCGGCCCAGGGCGCGCCGGCGCCCGAGGGCGCGCGCGCACTGCGCATCCTGGTTGTCGAGGACAACGCCGACGCCCGCTACCTGGTGTGCGAAACGCTGCGCGCGCTGGGCCACGAGGTGCAGGCCGCGGCCACCGGCGAGGACGCGCTGCCGGAACTGGCCGGCCAGCCGTTCGACGTGCTGTTCACCGACGTCAGCCTGCCCGGCATGTCGGGCGTCGAGCTGGCCCGCCAGGCGCTCAGGCTGGCGCCGACTCTGCAGTTGCTGTTCGCCTCCGGCTACGGCGACGAACTGACGCGCCACCTGGAGTTTCCCGCTCAGTCGCTGCAAAAACCCTACGACATCGAACAGCTGCAAGCGGCGCTGGCGCAGATCGCCGGCCGCATGGACGCCGGCCCCGCCTGAACGCCGCCAACCGTGCGGTGCCACGGCTTTGGTTAGGACTACAATGAAGACACCGTTAAACGTCAAGCGTTAGCCCGGCGAGTCCGCGGCCGCCATCCGGCGCCAACCGGCATCGCAGCAAGCCTGAACCATACATGATCCTTCCAACTGAGCCTACCGATGCCGTCACGCCCGCAACCCCGTCGGACGACGTCGAGCTCACCTGCCCAGCGACCACGCGCAACATGAGCGCGCGCGAGGCGCTGCGCCAAAACCAGCGGGAACTGCGCGCGCTCGCCAACTCGATGCCGCAGTTGGCCTGGATCGCCGAACGGAACGGTACCATGGCCTGGTACAACCAGCGCTGGTACGACTACACCGGCACCACGCCGCAGCAGATGGCCGGCGACGGCTGGCGCCAGGTCTACGCCCCCGACTGCCTGGACGCGATGGAACAGCGCTGGGCGCAGTCGCGCGAAAGCGGCGAACCGTTTGAGCTCGAGGTGCCGATCCGCAACGCCGACGGCGAATTCCGCTGGTTCCTGACGCGCGCCAACCCGGTCCACGACAGCAACGGCCGGGTGCTGCGCTGGTTCGGCACCAGCACCGACGTCGACCAGGTCAAGCGCGTGCAGGAGGCGCTGCGCGACGAAACCGCCGTGCTCGAGCTGGTCAACCGCATCGGCAGCGCGCTGGCCGCCACGCGCGACCTGCATCCGCTGCTGCAGGAAGTGACCGACGCCGCCACCAACATCAGCGGCGCGCGCTTCGGCGCCTTCTTCTATCATGGCGTCGACGCCCACGGCAAGGCGCTGATGCTGCATACGCTGGCCAGCGGCACGCCGGCCGCCTATGCCCGCTTCGGCCTGCCGCGCGACTCGCTGCATTTCGTTCCCGAGCAGTGCGGCCGCGGCACCATCCGCAGCGACGACCTGCAGGCCGATCCCCGCTACGGCGCAGACCACCCCTGCCACGGCGTGCCGCCGGCCCAGCCGCCGGTGCGCAGCTACCTGGCGGTGCCGGTGGCGCTGCGCTCGGGCGTGGTGATCGGCTACCTGTTCTTCGGCCACCCCGAACCGCACATGTTCAGCGAACGCACCGAGCGCATCATCGGCGGCATCGCCGCCCAGGCCGCGGTGGCGATCGACAACGCGCGCCTGTACGAAGCCTCGCAGCAGGCCGCCGAGGAACGCAAGATCCTGCTCGACAGCGAACGCCAGGCGCGCGCCGAGGCCGAACGCAACAGCCAGATGAAGGACGAGTTCCTGGCCACGCTGTCGCACGAGCTGCGCACGCCGCTGACGGCCATCCTCGGCTGGGCCCAGGTGCTGCGGCGCGGCAGCCGCGACCAGGCCGACCTGCACCGCGGCCTGCAAACCATCGAGCGCAACGCCCGCATGCAGGCCCAGCTGATCGAGGACCTGCTCGACATGAGCAGCATCGCCTCCGGCAAGGTGCGGCTGGAAATGCTGACCTTGGCGCCGGCCGCCATCGTCGCCGCCGCCATCGACACCGTGCGCCCGGCCGCCGGGGCCAAGCAGATCGCCATCCACCGGCAGTTCGAGCCGATGCCCGGCATGGTGGCCGGCGACGCCAGCCGGCTGCAGCAGATCATCTGGAACCTGCTGACCAACGCGCTCAAGTTCACGCCGCCGGGCGGCAACATCACCGTCGCCATCCGCCGCGAAGGCGAGCAGATCGCCATCTCGGTGCGCGACAGCGGGGTCGGCATCGCGCCGTCCTTCCTGGCCCACGTGTTCGAGCGCTTCCGCCAGGCCGACGCCACCACCACCCGCAAGCACGGCGGGCTGGGGCTGGGACTGTCCATCGTCAAACACCTGACCGAACAGCACGGCGGCACCGTCACCGCCGCCAGCGACGGCGAGGGCCGCGGCGCCTGCTTCACCGTGCGGCTGCCGCGGCGCAGCGGCTTGGACGAACCGCTGGCCGCAGCCGGCGACGACGGTCGCCAGCGGCGTGCTGCAGCGCATGATTTGTCCGGCCTGCAAGTGCTGGTGGTGGACGACGAGGATGACGCCCGCGAGCTGATCAAGCGCATTCTCAACGACTGTAACGCCGACGTGCTGACGGCTGCCACCGCCACCGAGGCGCTGAGCTTGCTGCAGCATGCGCGGCCGGACCTGATGGTCAGCGACCTCGGCATGCCGGAAGTGGACGGCTACGGCCTGCTGGACCGCATCCGCGCGATGGGGCCGTCGCGCGGCGGCGACCTGCCGGCCATCGCGCTGACCGCCTTCGCCCGCTCGGAAGACCGGATCAAGGCGCTGTCCAGCGGCTTCCTGGCGCATATTTCCAAGCCGGTCGAGCCGAACGAACTGATCGCCAAGGTGGCCGCGATGGGGGCCGCCCCACGCCACGCCTGAGGAGGCCGCGCGACACTGCCTGACTGTCAAGAGTTGTGAATATTCTTGCCACAAGCGGCCCATGTCACTCCTACTTGCAGACGCGGTAATGTCCTACAAGCAATGTGAGCTTCGCTTGCTACACTACAAAAACATCAAAAAGCGCGTACAATTATTTCCATATGGAAATTAACCACACTTGTGTGCGCCGCAGCACATACGCATGCGTTATGATGGAATTAAGATAATTTTTTCGGCCATATGCCGATTTTGGGACAGACAGAGAACCTTATGCCGAGCCGAGACGAAATCCTGCGCGCCAAGATCCTGGTGGTGGATGACAGCGCCGACAACGTCGAATTGATGTTGGAAATCCTGCGCGAGGCCGGCTATACCGACGTCAGCTCGACCATGTTGCCGGAACAGGTGTGTCCGCTGCACCGCCAGCACTGCTACGACCTGATCCTGCTGGACTTGCAGATGCCAGGGCTGAACGGCTTCCAGGTGATGAAGGGCCTGAAGGAAATCGAACAGGGCGGCTACCTGCCGGTGCTGGCGCTGACGGCGCAACCGAGCTTCAAGATCGCCGCGCTGGAAGCGGGCGCCCGCGACTTCATCAGCAAGCCCTTCGACCTGCTGGAAGTGCACAAGCGCATCCACAACATGCTGGAAGTGCGCCTGCTGTACAAGGAACTGGCGCAATACAGCCGGCAGCAGCAGGAACTGGCGCTGCATGATCCACTGACCGGCCTGCCCAACCGCCGCCTGCTGGAAGACCGCATCGCCACCGTGCTGCAGCACGCCACCCGCCAGCAGAACAAGGCGGCCGTGATGTACCTGGACCTGGACGGCTTCAAGACCATCAACGATACGCACGGCCACGCCACCGGCGACGAAATCCTGAAAATGGTGGCGCAGCGCCTGGTAGGTTGCGCCCGCAAGGAAGACACCGTCTCGCGCGTAGGCGGCGATGAGTTCGTCATCGTCATGGGCAATATCGGCCACCTGGGCGACACCCAGGAGCCGGCCGCCAAGCTGATCGAGGCGGTTTCCGAACCATATGTGATCAACGGCCTGACCTTGCGGCTGTCGACCAGCATCGGCATCGGCATCTATCCGGACGACGCCGGCGAAGTGGCCTCGGTCATCGCCGCCGCGGACGCCGCGCTGTACGAAGCCAAGCGCTCCGGCAAGAACCGCAGCTGCAGCGCGCAATCGCTGCAGGGCGCGCCGGCGCGCCGCCACACGATGTCGCCCGCCCCCGCCGGGGGGGCGGGGGGGG
>NZ_JBGLYQ010000094.1:0-6487 GCF_047304105.1 Duganella sp. Dugasp56 | reverse complement strand
CCCTCCCATCCCAGGATGCGCCGCCGGCGCTGCCGAACGGCGGCCGTCCGTCCGGCGCCACGCCAGGCCAGCCAGGTGCCGCCGGCGCCAGCGGCGCTCCAGCAGAGGGCACGGCGGCTGACGCCGAAGCCTTGCCGGGCCAGCCCAAGCCCGGCACGACGCCGGCCGCTACCGGCGGCACCGCAGCGGCACCGCAAGCGCCTGCCGGTGGCACGGCTGCGGCTGCCGCAGGCCAGCCGGTCGCAACTGGCAAGGCCGGCGACGCGGCTGGGACTGCCGGCCCTGCCGCTGTCGCCGCCGAAGCAGATTCCGCTGATGGCGCCGTGACGGGAGCAGCCGGCCGGCCGGCTGCTCCCGCAGGTGCCGCAGCCGCTGCGGCCAGCCCGGCGGCAGGCACGGCCGCCGGCGCAGCGAACGCAGCCGGCCCGGCGGGCGCCGCCGCTGCCGCACCAGCCGCAGGCGCCGCCGGCTCCGCCATTCCGGCCGACGCCGTCAAGCCGCAAAGCCTGGCTGCGACGCTGCTCGGCAAGGCCCCGTTGACGCCGGCCAACGAACTGCCCGACCTCGACCCCAATACGCCGCAAGCGACGCTGAGCAACACCGCCCGGGTGCTGACCAGCGTGCTGAGCACCGCCCAAAACAGCCTCGCCGCGCCGCTGGCCCTGATCGGCAAGACCGCGCTGTTCGGCAACGCCGCGCCGTCGACCGAGCAGCTGGCGCAAAAGCTGCACGACACCATATCCCAAAGCGGCCTGTTCTACGAGTCCCATGTCACCGAATGGGTCAAGGGCGAGCGCACGCTGCCGGACCTGATGCGCGAGCCGCAAATGCAGCGCATGCTGCAAAGCGGCGAAAGCGCCGCCCGCGCCGCCGCCAGCGGTCCGGACCTGACGTCCGCCCAGTTGATCAACCAGCAGCTGCACACCCAGGAACAAGGCCGCGTGCAATGGAACGGCCAGGCCTGGCCGGGCCAGCCGATGCAGTGGGAAATCCGCCGCGAGCAGCGCGACGGCCGCAAGGACGACGGCAAGGGTGGCGCCGACGGCGAGCCCGAGCAGATCTGGCGCAGCGGCGTGAAGTTCCGCTTCCCGATGCTGGGCTCGGTGTCGGCGGCGGTCACGCTGGTCGGCGGCCAGGTGCATATCCAGGTGCAGGCCGACAGCGGCGACACCGCCGACACGCTGCGCGCCTACGCCAGCCGGCTGGAGCAGGCGATGGAGGCGGCCGGCGCGCCGCTGTCCTCGCTGACCATCGCCCAGGGAGAGCGCGATGACGGATGACACGCCGCGCCGGCCGCTGCAGCAGGCGGTGGCCCTGGCCTACCAGAGCGGCGAGCCGGCGCCCAAGGTCGTGGCCAAGGGCCGCGGCCTGGTGGCCGAGCAGATCATCAGCGTCGCGCTGGAGGCCGGCGTGTTCATCCACGAGTCCAAGGAACTTGTATCTCTGCTCATGGATGTAGATTTAGATCAACAAATTCCGCCTACGCTCTATAGGACGATTGCGGAACTATTGGCCTGGCTATATCATATTGAATCAGCGCAAAAGTCCGGCCTGCCGCTTCCCGCGCCACCGGACACCGGCATCCCTCTTATCGAAATTTGACTCGACAGGCTTAGATGTACCCACACTTTCAGGATGCGGAATTGGAAAACTGGCACGATTTCGAAGTCGAATCACGGAAGGAGATCCTCTCCTTGCTGCGGGGTATCGGCGAAAAAAACCAGTTGATCCGCATGCTGATCAAGGGCGAGTCGGACGTCTGCGTCACCTCCATCCTCGACGTCGACGAAGCGCACAACACGGTCTACCTGGATTGCTCGATCGACACCGAACAGAACAAGCGCATCCTGGCGTCGCGCCGCCTGTCGTTCGAGACCACGCTGGACAAGGTGCGCATCCTGTTCGCCACCGAGCATATCGAGTCGACCACCTATGAAGGCAATCCGGCGTTCAAGATCGCCGTGCCGGCCACGCTGATCCGGCTGCAGCGGCGCGAGTACTACCGCATCGCCACGCCGGTGACCAATCCGGTGCGGGTGGTGATCCCGCTGCCGGAGGACCTGGGCGGCCCCACCACCTTCCCGCTGGCCGACATCAGCTGCGGCGGCATCGCCATCCTCGACAACAAGCTGATCCTGGGTGACGCGATCGGCAAGAATTACCTGGACTGCCGCATCGACCTGCCGGAAATCGGCCAAGTGGCGACCGCGCTGCAGATCCGCAACTCGCTGGACCTGACGCTGCTGAACAACAAGAGCAACCGCCGCCTGGGTTGCGAGTTCGTCAACATCTCGCGCGGCAACCTGGCCAGCGTGCAGCGCTACATCACCAAGCTCGAACGCGAACGCAACGCCCGCATCGCCGGCCTCAGCTAAACCTGCATGTTCATGATGTCGTGGTAGGCCGACACCAGCTTGTTGCGCACCTGGATCGTGGCCTGGAAGTTGATGCTGGCCTTCTGCATCGCGATCATCGTGTCCGACAGGCTGACGCTGTCGTCCCCCATCGCGAACTTCTTGCCCATGTCGTCGGCCTGCACCTGGCTGGCGTTGACGCCGTCCAGCGCATTCTTCAACGCATCGGAAAACTCGACCTTGGCGGCCGGCGCCGGTTCGGTCTTGATCACCGGCGGCGTCAGTCCCGGACGCGTGGCGTGCGCCTTCAGCTGGGCGATCATGGCCTGGATCTGGCTGCCGTCTATACCACCTGTCTTCATCGCTTACTCCCGTCTTGTTGCTGTCATGGAACAAATTCCACGACATGGCTGAGCACGGCGTTACAATACGGCACGGCTCTATCAGTGCTGCCAGAATACCAAGCGGAAAGCAAGGCCACATGACCGAGCAGGACGGTAAACGGCGCTCTGTTCCGCGCATTGAATCGCCCCGCAACAGGCAATAATGGCTCATTCTCCAGCTAACCTCGTACCCGGAAACCAACCATCATGGCCGTAGCCGAACAAATCGACAACGACACAGCAGCCGACGCCGCCGAAGATGACGGTGCGGAAAAGCTGCCCTTTATCCAGACGCCGATGGGCCGCAACTTCCTGCGCGCGGCCGGCGCGGCGGCCGTGGTCGCCATCCTGCTGGGATTGTGGCTGTGGAACAAGCCGCCCGAGTACGGCGTGCTGTTCTCCAATTTCACCGACCGCGACGGCGGCGCCATCACGGCCGAGCTGGACAAGCTCAACGTCAAGCACAAGTTCTCCGACAACGGCACGGCCATCCTGGTGCCGACCGACCAGGTCCATGACATCCGCCTGAAACTGGCCGCGCAAGGCTTGCCGAAGGGCGGCAACGTCGGCTTCGAGCTGATGGAAAACCAGAAGCTGGGCGTGTCCCAGTTCCTCGAACAGGTCAACTATCAGCGCGCGCTGGAAGGCGAACTGGCGCGCTCGATCCAGTCGCTCGCCGCCGTCGAGAACGCCCGCGTCCACCTGGCGCTGCCCAAGCCGTCCGTGTTCGTGCGCGACCAGCAGAAGCCGACCGCCTCCGTGCTGCTGACCTTGCACCCCAACCGCATGCTCGACCCGGCCCAGACCGCCGCCATCGTGCACCTGGTCGCCTCCAGCGTGCCGGAACTGCTGCCGGCCAACGTCACCGTGGTCGACCAGGCCGGCAACCTGATCTCCGACCAGAACAAGAACGGCAACGCCGGCCTGAACGCCAAGAACATGGACGAGACCCAGCTCAAGTATGTCAAGGACATGCAGCTGCAGGTCATCAAGCAGGTCGAATCGATCATCATCCCCATCGTCGGCGAAGGCAATGTGCGCGCCGAGGCCACCGCCGACGTCGATTTCGCCCAGATCGAGCAGGCCGCCGAAACCTACAAGCCGAACTCGCCGCCGGCCGCGTCGGCCATCCGCAGCCAGCAGAGCAGCGAAACCAACGGCAACAACGGCAGCAACAATCCGGGCGGCATCCCCGGCGCGCTGTCGAACCAGCCGCCCGGCACCGCCACCGCGCCGCTGACCCAGACCGCCGGCTCCCCGACCGGCACCGCGCCCGCCCCCGGCACGCCGCCGGGCGCCGCCGGCAACACCACCGCCGCCGGTCCGACGCACAAGGAATCGACCACCAATTACGAAGTCGACAAGACCGTGCGCTACGAGCAGCGCGGCATGGGCGGCCTGCGCCGCCTGACCGTGGCCGTGGTGGTCAACTACAAGCGCATCGTCGGCAAGGATGGCAAGGTCACCATTAAGGCCTATACTCCTGAAGAGATGGTCAAGATCAACGACCTGGTCAAGCAGGCCATGGGCTACAACCAGGACCGCGGCGACGCCGTCAGCGTGGCCAACTCGCCGTTCGACGGCGTCGACAAGCCCTACGAGGCGCCGCTGGACTGGTGGCGCGATCCGGCCAACCTGCCGATGGCCAAGGACCTGGCGAAGTTCCTGATCACCGCGCTGATCCTGCTGTACATCGTGCTGCGCATCGTGCGTCCGATGATGCGTCCGGTGTTCAAGAAGATCGACGAGATCAACGCGCCGGAGCCGGAACCGGAAGAGCCGGAGGAAGTCGTCGAGGAAGGTCCGGACGAGGCCCTCATCGCCGAGGAAGAGCTGCGCAAGATGGAAGAAAACACCGCGCGCGGCTACCGCGAAAACCTGGCCATGGCCAAGAAACTGGCAACCGAGGATCCACGCATCGTTGCCAACGTCATTAAAGAATGGATAGGCGCAAATGACTGAGAATACCGGACTGCAAAAAGCCGCGATCCTGATGCTGGCCATGGGCGAGAGCGAGGCCGCCGAGGTGATGAAATTCCTCGGCCCGCGCGAGGTGCTCAAGCTGGGCGCGGCGATGGCGACCATGAAGAACGTGCCCCACGAGGAAGTGGTCGGCACCCTGGACAACTTCCGCGACATGGTGGCGGCCGCCTCCACAGTCGGCCTCGATTCGGACGAGTACATCCGCCAGGTGCTGACCAAGGCGCTGGGCGACGACAAGGCCTCGGTGCTGCTGTCGCGCATCCTGGGCGGCAAGGACGCCTCCGGCATCGAATCGCTGAAGTGGATGGATTCGCAATCCGTGGCCGAGCTGATCCGCAACGAACACCCGCAGATCATCGCCACCATCCTGGTCCACCTGGAGCGCGACCAGGCCTGCGAAATCCTCGGCCACTTCACCGACCGCCTGCGCAACGACGTGGTGCTGCGCATCGCCACCCTGGACGGCGTGCAGCCGGCCGCGCTGCGCGAACTGAACGACGTGCTGACCAAGCTGCTGTCGGGTAATGAAAACATCAAGAAATCGTCGCTGGGCGGCGTCCGCGCGGCCGCCGAGATCCTCAACTTCATGAGCGGCGAGCAAGAAGGTTCGGTGATGGACAACATCAAGAACTACGACAACGACATGGCGCAGAAGATCATGGACGAGATGTTCGTGTTCGACAACCTGATCGACATCGACGACCGCGGCATCCAGCTGCTGCTGCGCGAAGTGCAGTCGGAAATGCTGATCATCGCCCTGAAGGGCGCGTCGCAGGAATTGCGCGACAAGATCTTCAAGAACATGTCGGCCCGTGCATCGGAAATGATGCGCGAAGACCTGGAATCGAAAGGACCGGTGCGCCTGTCCGAAGTGGAAACCCAGCAGAAGCAGATTCTGCAGATCGTGCGCCGCCTGGCCGACGAAGGTCAGATCGTGCTTGGCGGCAAAGGTGAGGATTCGTTCGTCTAATGTCCATGCTACCGAAAGAACAGCAGTCCGCGTTCCAGCGCTGGGAGATGACGTCGTTTGGCGACGAGCGTCCCAGCGTGCTCGCCCTGCGCGAAGCCGAGCAGCGCGAGATCGACGCGGAAAACGCGCGCCTCGCCGCCGAGCAGCGCGTGCTGGAAGTGATACAGGAGCAGCAGGAACTGGTCGAGATGGGCCCGCCGCTGCCGCCGCCGCTGGACTACCCCACCGTCGAGGAACTGGAAGCGATCCGCGAGGAGGCGCGCAAGGACGGCTACGACGAGGGCCATGCGGCCGGCCACGCCGACGCCATGGCGGCCGGCAAGATCGCCTCGGCCGAGGAGCTCGAGCACGTGCGCGCCATCGCCGCCAACTTCAACAACGCGCTGCACGACGCCGACCAGCTGATCGCCAACGACGTGCTGGAACTGGCGCTGCAGCTGGCCAAGGGCATGCTGAAGAACGCGCTGCAGGTCAAGCCCGAGCTGATCCTGCCCATCGTGCGCGACGCCATCGAATACCTGCCGGTGCTGCAGCAGCCGGCGCTGCTGGTGCTGCACCCGGACGACGCCGCCGTGGTGCGCGCCGGCATCGGCGAGGAGCTGGACAAGGGCGGCTGGCGCGTGGTCGAGGATCCGCACGTGGGCCGCGGCGGCTGCAAGGTCGATACCGCCAGCAACCAGATCGACGCCACCGCCGCCGGCCGCTGGCAGCGCCTGAGCCACGCGCTGGGCAAAGAAGTGGACTGGCTGGCCTGACATGGACGCCGCCGCCCCTACCGTCCCTGCCGCCCCCACCAC
>NZ_JBGLYQ010000093.1:0-6651 GCF_047304105.1 Duganella sp. Dugasp56 | reverse complement strand
CCCTGCCCGCCCAGTTTTTCCATTTGCTGCGCAGGCAGGCGCTTGCGGTCGACCGCAAGCCGCTGATTGTGATGACGCCCAAATCGCTGCTGCGTCACGCGGATGCCGTCAGCAGCCTGGAGGACCTCGCCGACGGAACAACGTTCCATGAGGTGCTTGGCGACATGTCGAACGGGGCGGAAATCGAACGCGCGATTATCTGCTCCGGCAAGGTCTACGTCGACCTGCTGGAATATCGCCGGACACACGACTTGCACAACGTCGCACTGATACGCCTGGAACAGCTGTATCCATTCCCGGCCGGGCAACTGGCTGCGGAACTGGCCCGCTATCCGAATCTGAAGAAAGTCGTCTGGTGCCAGGAGGAAGCCCGCAACCAGGGCGCCTGGAAAGTTCTTGAAGAAGATCTTCGGGCCGTGGTACCAGTCATGACGGAAATTCATGACGCTTGCCGCGCCGCGTCCTCATCCACGGCACCTGGCTATGCGTCGCTGCACCAGCAGCAGCAAGCCGCGGTAGTTCAACAAGCTTTTGCGATTTGATTCGCGACGGAGGCAGCTATGACTATGCAGAAACCCAGTGACATCAATCAACTCGTGGGCCGGTTCCTGGACCTTCAGGAGCAATGGGAAGACAAGCCGGAACAATTCGACTGGCCGGCGCTGCGCGTGCTGGCGACGGCCGGCGCCCACGCCTACAACGAAGGAAACGGGCCGTCGTTCCAGATACTGTCGGTAGACGGCATGCGGCACGGCGAATTCCACCTGCGCTTCCTGGAGTATTCGCTGGAAGCGGGCTTTGAACCCTTCAAGCTGGTGCAGGCGGGTCCCGGCCGGCCCCTGGTCGAAGTCTTCGCCCATGAGTCATTGGCGAACGCGGCAATCGAGAATCCCTGGTCAGCCAAAATGCTGGCCTGCCTGCAGGAGTATGCGCGTGTCCACGCCGGCGCGATGCCTGAGGAAGCGGCCGTCTCCTAACGAGCGCCGGCCGCGCGCAACAGGCGCGCCGCAACCGCGCCCAGTTCGGCCCGCAGCTCAGGCGGCTCCAGCACCGTAATATCGAACGGCGCGGCGGCCAACTGGCGCGCCAGCCAGCCCAGCTCGTCGGACTGGTTGTGCAGCAGCACGCCATCGCCCGTCTGCTCGAACAGGCCGATGGTGTCCATCATCGAGCGGCGCGCCGTGGCCAGGTCGGTGTGCAGCAGGATCCTGGCGGCGAACTTGCGCGGCAGCGCCGCCACCGACAACCGCAGATGCTCCAGCGCATCGAAGCCCGGCGGCAGCGTGAAGCCGCCGTCGGCAGGCTCAACCGCCAGCACGCGGTCCAGCCGGAAGGTGCGCAAGTCGCGCCGCAGATAGCAATGCCCGACGGTGTACCAGTAGCCGGCATAGTAAGCCAGGCCGTAGGGATCGAAGTCGCGCCCGGTGTCCGCGCCGCCGGCGCGGTAACGCAGATGCACACGCCGGCGCGCCTTGGCCGCCACGCTGAGCGCGCTCAGCGCAGCGTTGTTCGGCTCGGCCCCGGCCTGCCCGGGACCGGTGCGCAAGTCCAGCCGCACCGTTTCATCGATGGCGCCGACCCGCTGGCGCAAGCCGGCCGGCATGATGCGCTCCAACTTGGCCTGCGCGCTGGCCACCGCCGGCGCCGCCTCCGCCAGGCCCAGTCCACGCGCCGCCAGCAAGCCCAGCGACAAAGCCAGCGCCTCGTCGTCGGTGAACATCATCGGCGGCAGCTTGAAACCCGGCATCAGCGCGTAGCCGCCGTGGCGGCCGCGCTCGGTGGTAATCGGGATGCCGATCTGCTCCAGCATGACGATGTAGCGGCGCAAGGTGCGGCCGTCCACCTGCAGCCGCCCGGCCATGTCGGCGCCGCTCATGCGGCCATGGGTCTGCAGCAGTTCCAGCACTGCCAATACACGTGTGGTTGGATGGTACATGACGTAAAGATAGCAGTTTATTAGGGCCAAATCTGCCCTGATTGATCTTTAAACTGCATAAAACGTCACCACAGGAGCATGCAATGAATCAAACCGCCAATCTCTGGTTGTATTTTGTCGTGGTCTTCGGCGTCATCGCGCTGCCGGGGCTGGACATGGCCTTCGTCATGGGCAGTTCGATGCTGGGCGGGCGCCGTTCCGGCATGGCGGCGGTGGGCGGCATCATCGCCGGCGGCTTTTGCCATCTGTGCATGGGCGCGCTGGGCGTAGCCATGGTGCTGCAATACTGGCCGCCGCTGTTCAAGATCATGCTGCTGGCGGGCGCCGTCTACATCGCCTGGATGGGCTGGAGCCTGCTGCGCAGCGACAGCGTGTTCCATCCGGCGCCGGGCGCCGAAGCGATGGCCGACGCCGTCATCTTCCGCCGCGCGCTGACCACCAGCCTGCTGAATCCGAAAGCCTACATCTTCATGCTGGCGATCTTCCCGCAATTCCTGAAGCCGGGCCAGGGGCCGTTGTGGGTGCAATCGGGCGTGCTGGGCGGCATCACGGCGCTGACGCAGCTGGGCGTCTACGGTGCGCTGGCCTATGCCGCCAGCGGCGCCAGCGGCTGGTTTGCCGCGCATCCGGCGGCCTCGACCGTCGCAGCCCGCGTCATGGGCGCATTGCTGATGCTGACCGCCGTGCTCAGCGCGAGCCAGGCCTGGGCCATGGCTTGACAACAAAAAAGGCCGGACCCCGTCGAGGTCCGGCCTTTCCGACATCCGCCCTACCAGAGGCAATGTTTCAAAGCTATCATTTCTTACAACACTAGTTACTATTTTACATCAGATTGTGACCAGCAGGTAAAAATTTTGATAACGGAGGATAATGCTGCTTCCCCACCTCATCATGTAAAGCGGAGCCCATGAAACAACTGTATATCAACGGCGCCTGGCTGGACGGCACCAGCAGTTCAGCCAACGTCAACCCATCCAATACCAACGACATCATCGACCACTATGCGGTGGCCGATGCGCAGCAGACCGAGCTGGCGATTGCCGCCGCCGCTGCCGCCGCGCCCGGCTGGGCGCTGTCGAACATCCAGATGCGCGCCGACGCGCTCGACAAGATCGGCAGCGAAATCCTGGCCCGCCGCGAAGAGCTGGGCATCCTGCTGTCGCGCGAGGAAGGAAAAACCAAGCCGGAAGGCATCGGCGAGGTGGTCCGCGCCGGCAATATCTTCAAGTTCTTTGCGGCCGAATGCCTGCGCCTGCGCGGCGACAAGATCCCGTCGGTACGCCCCAACCTCGACGTCGAAGTGACGCGCGAGCCGGTCGGCGTGGTCGGCATCATCGCGCCGTGGAATTTCCCGATCGCGATTCCATCGTGGAAGATCGCGCCGGCGCTGGCCTACGGCAACTGCGTGGTGATGAAGCCGGCCGAACTGGTGCCGGGCAGCACCTGGGCGCTGACCGAGATCATCAGCCGCGCCGGCCTGCCTCCGGGTGTGTTCAACCTGGTCATGGGCCATGGCGCCGTGGTCGGCGCCGCGCTGCTGAACGACCGCCGCGTCAACGCCATCAGCTTCACCGGCTCGGTCGCCACCGGCAAGAAGGTGGCGATGGCGGCGATGGGCCGGCTGGCCAAGGTGCAGATCGAAATGGGCGGCAAGAATCCGCTGGTCATCCTTGACGATGCCGACCTCGCCACCGCCGTCTACTGTGCGGTGCAAGGCTCGTATTTCTCCACCGGCCAGCGCTGCACGGCATCCAGTAGGTTAATCGTCGGCAAGAACATCTATCCGCGCTTCGTCGAGGCGGTCAAGCAGGAATTGGCCAAGCTGGCGGTCGGCGACGCATTGGCCGCCGGCACCGACATCGGCCCGGTGGTCGACGCCAACCAGCTGGAACAGGACATGAACTATATCCGCATCGGCAAGGACGAAGGCGCGACCCTGGCCTACGGCGGCGAACGCCTGGATGGCCCGTCGCCCGGCTTCTACCTGCGCCCCGCCCTGCTGACGGACGCCAGCAACGACATGCGCATCAGCCGCGAGGAAATCTTCGGCCCGGTTGCCAGCGTGATTCCGGCCGACAGCTACGAGCATGCGCTATTCCTGGCCAACGACACCGAGTTCGGCCTGTCGAGCGGCATCGTCACCACCTCGCTCAAGCACGCGACGCACTTCAAACGCCACGCGCAGGCCGGCATGGTGATGGTCAACGTGCCGACGGCGGGCGTCGACTATCACGTGCCGTTCGGCGGCAGCAAGGCGTCCAGCTACGGCTCGCGCGAGCAAGGCACTTACGCGGCCGAGTTCTTTACCACCGTCAAGACGGCTTACTGCGGCGTGTAGCGCGCGTCGTATTGCTGCGCCGGTGGCCGGTGCCGGTTCGGGGAGGCCGGGTATCCTTGGCGTCCTTGGTCTCTCCGGCCTCGGCGCGCTGCTTGTTGACGATGCGAGCCGCGACTTCCTCCTCGCGGCCCTTGTAGCGCCCTTCTTCCTCGAATTTGTGCTCCAGTTCCTTGTATTCCCGTTCGCGCTTGGGACTCGCTCCTCTGGGCATGATGGTCTCCCTGCATTGGACTCGGATGCCACCATCGTAAACTGGCAACGGCGACAACGGCGCACGCCTGCGCCCCGTTGTCGCCGCCATCCTGCCGCCAACACGCATCAATTGCAGTAGGTCTTTTTCTGCACCTCTTTCTTGGTTTCAGTCTTTTGCGCGACGACGTCTTCTTTCTTGACGTCTTTTTTCTCGCTGTCGTCCGGCGTGCTGGACGTCGCGGCCGGGCCGCCGGTCGACGACGTGGTGCCCGAGTCGTTGCCGCTGCTGCCGCTACCGCCACCGCTGGAAGTCCGCGCCACAATCGGCACGACTGGTGCACCGCCGGCCGGCGTTACCGCGTTGATCACGTTGATGGTGGTGTTGAGCGCTTGCGCGATCGGCCCATCAGACTGGGACTGGACCGGCGGCACGACCACCACGCAGCCGGCGGCGTTCGGGTTGCTCAAGCACACATTCACAGGCGGCAACACGACGCTGCAACCGGCAAGCGTCGGCGTGCTGGTGCACTGTGCCAACGTCGGCAGGACGGCGCTGCAGCCGGCCGTGGTCGGCGCGCTGCTGCAGCTTGCCAGCGAGGGCAACACGGCGGAGCAACCGGCGGCGCTCGGCGTAGCGACACAAACAGCCAGGTCAGGCAGGACCGCCGAGCAGCCCGCCGTGCCTGGAACCGCCACGCAGACGCTCAGCGGCGGCAGCACGGCCGAGCAACCGGCCAGGGTCGGCGTGGCGACGCATGCCGCCAGGCCTGGCAACACGGCGGAACAACCGGTCAAAGTCGGCGTGATCGTGCAAGCCGCCACCGACGGCAGCACAGCCGAGCAGCCCGGCAAGGTCGGCGCGGCCGAGCAAGCCGCCACCGTTGGCAACACGGCCGAGCAACCCGGCAGTGTCGGCGCGGCGGAGCAAGCGGCCACGGTCGGCAACACGGCCGAGCAACCAGGCAGCGTCGGCGCGGCAGCGCAGGCGGCCACGGTCGGCAGCACGGCCGAGCAACCCGGCAGTGTCGGCGTCGCAGTGCAGGCGGCCACGGTCGGCAGCACAGCCGAGCAACCAGGCAGCGTCGGTGCCGCAGCGCAAGCGGCCACGGTAGGCAGCACGACAGAACATCCCGGCAAGGTCGGCGCGGCAGCGCACACGGCGAGAGTCGGCAGCACGGCCGAACAACCGGCCGTGGTCGGCGCGGCAACACATACGCTCACACTCGGCAGCACCGCGCTGCAACCGGCGGTGGTCGGATCGGTCATGCAGACGGCTAGAGCAGGCAAGACGGCCGAACAGCCGGGCGTCGTTGGCGCACTGACGCAGACGGCCAGGCCTGGCAATACGGCTGAACAGCCGGCGGTCGTCGGCGCTGCGGTGCAAACGGCCAGGCCTGGCAACACTACGGAGCAACCTTCTGTCGTCGGTGCGCTGGTGCAGACGGCCAGGCTGGGCAGGACGCTGGAGCAACCGCTCAACGTCGGATTGGCGATGCAGGCGGCCACGGTCGGTGGCGGTACCTGCGTCGACGGGACGAACAGGTGCGAGCTGACGTTGCCGCCGGCCGGCACGTGCGCGCCGGTGACGCCGTTCGCGTTGATGGTGATATTGCCGCCGCTGGAGGTGACGTTCTGCGCGAAATTAATCTGGTCCAGGGAATTGCTGGAGCCGGCGGAACCGGCCGTCAGGTCGATATTGCCGGTCGCGGCAAGGTCGCCATTGATAGTCAACGGATGGCCGGTGGCCGTGCTCAGCGCCAGCGTACCGGTGGTGGTCACGACGTCGCCCGACGCCGCCGAGGCTGGCCCAACGACCAGGTTCGACAGGCTGGCGACGCGGATGCCGGCCGCCGGCGCCGTCAGCGAGGCGATGCGCGGCACGGTGGTATGCAAGCCGCCGGCGCCCTCGATGGCGCCGCGGCCCCCCCCCCGCGGGGTGGGGGTGGTTTTAAAAAATTTTAAAAAAAACCCCCCACCCCCATGCCGCCCGCCCAACAAAAACAACAAAAAAAAAACCAGAAAAAAAAAAAACAAAAAAAAAAAATTAAGAAAAAAAAAAAAAAAAAAAAAAAAAAAAAAAAAAAAAAAAAAAAAAAAAAAAAACAAAAAAAAAAAAAAAAAAAAAAAAAAAAAAAAAAAAAAAAAAACAAAAAAAAAAAAAAAAAAAAAAAAAAAAAAAAAAAAA
>NZ_JBGLYQ010000092.1:0-6709 GCF_047304105.1 Duganella sp. Dugasp56 | reverse complement strand
CCCCCGGGCCACCCGGCCCCCCCACCTGGGGGTGCCCCGCAACACCCCCGGGGGCCCCCCGCGCGGCCCGCCGCTGCAAACCCCCGCACCACAGCCAAAGATAACCCCGGGCCGGGGCCCCACCGAGGCCGCCGCGCACGGTTTCCTCCTTGCGCCGCACGGCGCTTTCGGCCGCGGATCATTGCTATCCGCGCGCACCGGCACCAGCATCGGCGCGATACTGTGGCATCGCCGCCTCTAATCTGACATTGAATCCGCTATCACGCCTACATGGCGTTGAGATTGCAGCGGCGGGTGCGTATAATTTTCATCATGAATAAACTCGAAGCATTCGGCCATATCGCGGCCCTGGCCATTCGTGGCGAACTGGTATTCCCAACCAGCGTAAACGCGGCACTGCGCGTTCAATTGGCGTTGGACGATCCGGAGTGCCCGGTCGACAAGGCGATCAGCCTGGTGCTGGCCGAGCCGCTGCTGGCGGCGCGCACCGTCGCCATCGCCAATTCCGCCATGTTCAACCGCGCCGGCGCGCCGACCATCACCAACGTGCGCGGCGCCATCATGCGCATCGGCTACCAGAACCTGTTCGCGCTGGCCGCCGCCATGGTGGTGCGCCAGTTCGGCAGCAAGATCTCCGATCCGGCGCTGCGCCTCAAGGCCGAACAGCTGTGGGACCACACCATCGCCGTGGCGGCGCTGTCGCGCATCATCGCGCGCCAGGTCACCGGCGTGAATCCGGACACCGCGCTGTTCGCCGCCATCGTGCACGAGGTGGGCGGCTTCTACCTGCTGTCGCGCGCCGACGAATTCCCGGGGCTGCTGGAAGAGGATCCGGAAAACTGGCACTCGGCCAGCGAAGAAATCATCACCCGCGAAGTGATGCGCAAGCTGTGCATCCCCGAGCCGGTGGCCGAGGCGATCGAGGGCCTGCGCGACAGCTTCATGTCGATCCCGCCCGATACGCTGCTCGACACGCTGCTGCTGGCCAACCACCTGACGCCGGTGAAGTCGCCGCTGCAGGAACCGCAGCGCGACCTGCCGCCGCATTCCGATTCGGCCATCGACCTGTTCATCGACGAACAGAAGCTGGCCGACATGCTGGCCGAAGCCGAGAACGACGCCGTCGAGATGAACGCCGCCTTGCTGGTTTAATCCGCCGCTCTAGCGGTTGGCGTAGCCCGATCGGAACGGTTTGACGGCGCCATCGGGCGCATACACGGAGCGATCGATGGCGCCGATGTCCCCGCCGTACACGTGCACGCCGATCGACACCCGGTCGTCATAGGCGTTGCGCACTTCGTGGATGTCGCCCAGCGCCGGCGATACCGCGCTCACCTGCCCCTGTTCCAGCCGCAGCGGCGCGCCGTCCGCCACCATGGCCCCGCCGGCCCCGCGCCGGTAGGCCTGCGCGATCTCGGCGCCGCGCAGGATGCCGACCAATCCCCACACCGTATGATCGTGCACAGGCGTGCGCTGGCCCGGCCCCCAGACAAAGCTGGCGACCGAATAGCGCGCGGCCGGATCGAGGTACAGCAGGTACTGGCGGTAGAACTGCGGATCGGGCTGCGCCATCGCATCGGGCAGCCAGTCGTCATGCGCCAGCAAGGCGCGCAGCAGCGCACCGCCCTCCTCGACGATGCGCGGTTCGGCGGCGCCCTGCGCCAGCAGGCGGTCCATGCCGTCGACAAAGACGGCCAGGCGCGGCGGCAAATCGGTATGCATAACAAATCTCCCGGTCAGGATCTCACCCTATGGTAGCGTAATTTGCTATCCTGATGCCCGCGACCACCATGGAGAAAACGAATGCAGAATGCGCCTCAGTCCTACGGATCCGACCAAGCGGGCATGGTCTGCGGCTATGTGTTCGGCCGCACGCCGGACGGCAAGGGCGTGCCGCTGGATACCGACCAGGCCTGCCTGTGGCTGAAGAACCGCGAGCAGCATCCGGGCGAATTCGTCTGGCTGCACTACAACCTGGCCAACACGGCCAGCGAGAAATGGCTGCACGAACACACCTCGCTGCCCGAGGAATTCTATGAAAGCCTGCACGAAGGGCCGCGCTCGACCCGCATCGAGCTGGCCGACAACACGCTGGTGGCGGTGGTCAACGACGTGCTGCACGATTTTTCGTTCGAGCCATCGGACATTTCCACGCTGTGGCTCAGCGTCGACAAGCAGATCGTCATCAGCGCCCGGCGCAAGCCGCTGAAGGCGGTCGACAGCCTGCGCAACGCGGTGCGCAACGGCGAGCCGATACGCTCGTCGGTCGAGCTGCTGATCCACCTGCTGCGCGACCAGGCCGACGCGCTGATCAAGATCGTCCGCGACTCGATCGCCACGGTGGACGACATCGAAGACAATCTGCTGGCCGGCAAGCTCAATACCAAGCGCGCCAGCCTGGGCGCGCTGCGGCGCGTGCTGGTGCGCCTGCAACGCCTGCTGGCGCCGGAGCCGGCGGCGCTGTTCCGGTTGCTGCAACGGCCGCCGGCCTGGGTCGCCGAGATCGATGCCCAGGAACTGCGCCAGTCGACCGAGGAATTCTCGATGGTGCTGGCGGACATGGCCTCGCTGCAGGAGCGCATCAAGCTGATACAGGAGGAGATCGCGGCGCTGGTCAACGAAGGCAACAACCGCAGCCTGTTCGTGCTGACCGTGGTGACGGTGCTGGCCCTGCCGATCAACATCATCGCCGGCCTGCTCGGCATGAACGTGGGCGGCATTCCGCTGGCGCAGGAGCCGGAGGGGTTCTGGGTGGTGGTGGCGATCGTCGCCAGCTTCACGCTGATCGCCGGCTGGATCGCCTTCCGCCGCCAGGGAGACGTGTCGTGAACGGCCCGTCGCCGGCCGATCCGCACCCGATGCCGGGCTTCCCGCAGGTCTGCTACATCAAGAACATCGTGCGCAATCCGAACATCGTCATCGGCGACTACACTTACTACGACGATCCGGAAGACCCGGAAAACTTCGAGCGCAACGTGCTGTACCACTTCCCCTTCATCGGCGACAAGCTCGTGATCGGCAAGTTCTGCGCGCTGGCGCGCGGCGTCAAGTTCATCATGAACGGCGCCAACCACAAAATGTCGGGCATCTCGACCTATCCGTTCCAGATCTTCGGCAACGGCTGGGAGCAGGCGATGCCGGCGCCGGGCGAGCTGCCTTACAAGGGCGACACGGTGGTCGGCAACGACGTCTGGATAGGCTACGACGCCTTGATCATGCCGGGCGTGCATATCGGCGACGGCGCCATCGTCTCGTCGCGCTCCGTGGTCACCGGCGACGTCGCCCCGTACACCGTCGTCGGCGGCAATCCGGCCAGGCAGATCAAGGAGCGCTTCGCGCCGGAAGTCGCGGCGCGGCTGCAGGCGATCGCCTGGTGGGACTGGCCGGTCGAACGGATCACGGCCAACCTGGCGCTTATCGTTTCCGGCGATATTGAGGCGCTGGCGCAGGTTCAGCCAGGTTCCTGAGGTTGTAGACCAGGCGGCCGCCGTAGGCCGCGAACAGCACGCCCAGGACCAGCGCGATCAGGTTGTCGCGGCGGTAGCTGCCCCGCACGGTGGCCAGGCTGGAGACTTCCTTGCCGCCGACCGACACGCCATACACCGTGTAGTACCTGCCCTGCAAAAAACCGGGCGAGGCCGACTGGCCCGGGTGCAGGAATACGGTGACCGGATACGACCCGGCCTCGGCGTCGCCGATCGCCTGCCGCAGTCGGCCATCGCTATCGCCCTTGACGTACACCACGAACTGGCGCGGCTCGCCGGCGAGGGCGAAGTACAGGCCGCCCTGCGCCGGGTGGGCCGAGGCGACGCGGCCGGTGGCTGACTGCAGCTGCCCGGCATCCGGAAAGTTCCGCTCCAGCGCGACGTACAGCATCATCAGGCCTATGCCCAGCAGCAGAAAGAAGTACGCGCCACGGCGGCCGGCAAACCAATTCTTCATCTTGTTTCGGGCGGATTGCAAAGTTGACGACAGAGCCGCCATCATACATGCGCGCTGCCGACATGGCAGCATAAGTAAACATTTTTGTTTACTTATTAATGAGATCCGCCTACAGTAGCGTTACTCGATTCGTTGAATGCCACCCATGAAAACACCCCTGCTGATCGGCGCCGCCTGCCTGCTGGCCCTGCTGTCCACGATAGGCGCGGCGCTGCCGTATCCGATTCTGCCGCCGCTGTTCGCCGCCGGCGTCAGCAACGGCTTGAACCAGTTCCTCGGCCTGCCGCCCAAGCTGCTGTTCGGCCTGGCGCTGACGATCAATCCGCTCGGCCTGCTGATCGGCTCCGCCCTGCTCGGACCGATGTCGGACCGCTACGGCCGCCGCCCGGTGCTGCTGGTGACCGCCGTCGGCGCCGCCATCGGCCACGCGGTGACGGCCGTCGCGCTGCTGCTGGAATCCTATCCGCTGTTTATCGTCGCCCGCTTCGCCACCGGTCTGCTGGAGGGCAACGGCTCGGTGGCGCGCGCGATGCTGGCCGACCGCCTCGACGGCGACCTGCGGCGCAAGGCCCTGTCGTGGCTGAACGGCGCCTTTTATATGGGCTGGCTGGCCGGCCCGCTGCTGGCCGGCGTCACGCTGGCGTGGGGCATCACGATGCCGTTCTGGGTCGCCGTGGCCGCGCTGCTGCTGGTGGCGGTGCTGGTGGCCGCCGTGCTGCCGCACGAAACGCCGTCGCAAGCGACCACCTCGTGGTGGCAGGTGGCGCGCGACCGCCACGCGCTGAACCTGCTGCGCGAGCCGGACCTGCGCAACCTGTTCATCGTCACGCTGGCCTATACCTGCGGCGTGACGGCGTTCTACGAGTTCTATCCGCTGTGGCTGGTGGAGGTGCCCGGTTACGGCGCACGGGGCATCGCCTGGACCACCGCCGCCATGTGCGCGGTGATGACCACCACCACCCTGTTCGCCGGCCGTCAGTTCCAGGGAGAGCCGCTGCTGCGGGCGCGCCGCTTCGCCATCGTCACCGCCTCGCTGATCGCGCTGCTGGCGGCCAGTAACGCCTGGGTCGGCATCGCCGCCATCATCCTGTTCGGCGTGCCGCACTCCTGCTACAACGCCATCGTGCCCAACTGGTGCGCCGAGCGCTTCGGCGCGCACGGCCAGGGCGCCGTCATGGGACTGATCTCCACCACCTTCTGCCTGGCCAATATCCTGATGGCCTTGGCCGGCGCGGTGCTGACGCTGATCGACACCCGTTTGATCCTGGTGCTGGGTGCGGTGCTGACCGCGTGGTCGGCGTGGCGCATGCAAAGCTGGCACGCCAGCATGAACGCCAGGCTGGAGGGCGCGCTGCCATGAACACCGCCGAACAAACGCTGTTCCTGTTGAAGACGCGCGGGCCGCAGACCGCGCAACAGCTGGCCGGCCTGATGGACCTGACCTCGATGGGCGCGCGCCGGCAGCTCGAAGCGTGGCAGGAAAAAGGCATGGTCAGCTACGAGGACGTGGCCGACAAGCCGGGCCGCCCGTCGCGCCGCTGGCTGCTGACCGAGGCGGGCCACGCGCGCTTCCCCGATCGCCACGCCGACCTGACGGTGCAGCTGATCGACCAGGTGCGCGGCCTGTTCGGCGACGCGGGCCTGGAGAAATTGATCGTCGCGCGCGAGGCCGCCAGCGAACAGCAATACCGCCAGCATCTGCAAGGCGTGCGCGCGCTGCCGCAACGGGTGGCGGCGCTGGCGCAGGCGCGCACCAGCGAAGGCTACATGGCGGAAGTGCAGGCGCAGGACGACGGCAGCCTGCTGCTGGTGGAGAACCATTGTCCGATCTGCGCCGCCGCGCGCCGGTGCCAGAAGTTCTGCCGCTCGGAGCTCGACGTGTTCCAGCGCGTGCTGGGGCCGGAGTGCTCGGTGGGCCGCGTCGAACACATGCTCAATGGCGCGCGCCGCTGCGTGTATTTGATCAAGCCGCGTAACTAAATTCCAGAAACAAATATCAACAAGAAATAGATGTCAAGCCGCCAGGATAAGCTCCGCCGCGCAGTTTGATCGCAGTCAAGCCGCACTACGCTGGTCAGAAGACAATCAACGCATGCCGGGTGCCCGCACCGGGCAATCAGCCAGATTGCTTCATGAAGGTATTGCGCATCATGTTTTATTTAGCCTCACGTATTGCCTGCCTTGCCCGCCGTCTCAGCGAAAAAGCCATCGCCATGAGTCGGCGCGGCAAAAGCGCCGTGATGCTGGGTGCCGATTGCCTGGCGCTGCCGCTGTGCGTGGAGCTGGCGATGCTGATGCGCTCCTCGCCCCTGGCGCCGCTGTCCGCAACGCTGCTGCTGTCGGCCGTGTCGGCGGCGGCGCTGGCGATGTCCGACCTGTACGGCGCGGTGCTGCGCTACCTTGAGCAGCGCATGCTGGCCCGCGCCGCCTTCGGCATGGCGATCGCCGTGCTGTGCATCCATCTGCTGACGCTCGATCAGGCCACGCACTACCCGGCCGGCGCGCTGGTGACCTACTGGTTTGTCGCACTGGCCTACCTGGTGGCCTCGCGGGTGGCGGTGTGCAGCCTGCTGCAGCGCCTGAGCGGGCCGCCGCCACAGGCGCGCGAAGCGGTCGCCATCTACGGCGCCGGCGACGCCGGCGCGGGGCCGGGGGCCCCCCAGGGCGCCCCCCCCCCCGTTAGACCCGGGGGGGTTTTTTAGGGGAGCCCCGCCCCCCCCCCCCCCCCAAAAGCCCGCGGCGCCGGGGGGCGCCCCCCCCCCCGGGG
>NZ_JBGLYQ010000091.1:0-7507 GCF_047304105.1 Duganella sp. Dugasp56 | reverse complement strand
CCCCCCCCCCCCCCCCCCCCCCCCCCCCCCCCCCCCCCCCCGCCCCCCCCCCCCCCCGCCGTTTTTTAGCCGAAGTGGCAGACGTAATCGACTGTCTCGACGGTCTCGATGTCGAAGCTCGAATTGCCGGGCACGTCGAATTGCTGGCCGGCCGCGTAGGTCTGCCAGTCGCTGGCGCCGGCCTGGCGCACCTTGCACACGCCGCCGATGATTTCCATCTTTTCCGGTGCGCCGGTGTTGAAGGTCAGGCTGGACGGGAAGATTACGCCGACGCTTTTCTTGCTGCCGTCCGCGAAGATCACATTGTGCGAGACGCATTTGCCGTCGAAGTAGATGTTCGATTTCTTGACGACGCTGACTTGATCAAATTGAGCACTCATGCTGCTGTTTTTCCTTGGTTCGATGGGGGGATGCCAGGCATGTCGGCCGCGTTCACCACGCGGTTACGGCCGCCGCGCTTGGCGGCATACAACGCCTGGTCGGCTTGCTGGATCAGCTCCTCGAAATTGGAGGACGCCGACGGCACCACGCTGGCCACGCCGATCGACATGGTGACGGTGGAGAATTCGGTGTCCGCTTGCGGGTTTTCGATGGCTAGCTGTTCCAGGTGGCGGCGGCATGACTCGGCCACGATCAGTGCCCCGGTCAGCGGTGTCTCCGGCAGGATAATGGCGAATTCCTCGCCGCCGTAGCGCGCGGCCAGGTCGGCCGGGCGCTTTAAATGTTCGGTCAATACGGCAGCCACCTTTTTCAGGCACAAATCGCCCGCCAGGTGGCCGAAGCTGTCGTTGTACAGCTTGAAGAAGTCGACGTCGCACATCAGCAGCGTCAAGGGCTTCTGGTCGCGCTGTCCGCGCTGCCATTCGATGCGCATGGTGTCGTCGAAGCGGCGGCGGTTGGCGATGCCGGTCAGGCCGTCGAGCGCGGCCAGCTTTTGCAGTTCGATGTTGGCGTCGGCCAGCTGCTTCTGGCTCTCGCGCAGGAAGCGGAAGGCCTGGTCGCGCTGCAAACGGCTGATGTGGGCGCCCGAGTGGTAGCGGATGCGCGCCAGCAGTTCCAGCTTGTCCGGCAGCTTGACCATGTAGTCGTTGGCGCCGGTGGCGAAGCTGTGCGCCTTCAGTTTCGGGTCCTCCTTGGCCGACAGCACGATCACCGGCACATGGCGCAGCGCCTCCTCCTCGCGATACAGCTTGATCGCGCCGAAGCCGTCGATCGACGGCATCACCAGGTCCTGCAGGATCACCGTCGGCTGCAGCTGCAGCGCGGTCGACAAGGCCAGCGTGGCGTCGGTCACGTAATGGAACTCGATATCGGATTGATCGCTCAGCATGCGGCGCACCGCCTCGACGATGATCAGCTGATCGTCCACCAGCAGCACGCGGACTTTGAAAATAGTCAGCGACTGTTCTGGATCGGCTGCGATTACAAGTGCTTCGGACATCTGTGTTCTCTTTGAATATGAACCCGGGCGTTCTGGCGCAGGACGTGCGAATCGGGCGGGCGTTCTGGGTTCAGGAACGTCCGCCTAGGGTGCCGCGCAAGACCGGCCCGATCTTCGCCAGCGGTAAAATCATCTGCGCCGCTTCCAGCTCGGCGGCGGCGCGCGGCATGCCGTAGACGGCGCTGCTGGCCTGGTCCTGGGCGATGGTGGCGTGGCCGGCGCGGCGCATGGCCAGCAGGCCCTCGGCGCCGTCGCGGCCCATGCCGGTCAACAGCACGCCGACCGCCTCGCCCTTCCAGTGCTGCGCCACACAATGGAAAAACACGTCGACCGAGGGACGGTAGGCATAGTCCTTCGGGTTGGCATCGTAACGCAAGCGATGGTTTTGATCCAGCGTTAAGTGGTCGTTGCTCTTGGCGATCAGGACGGTGCCGGCCACCAGCTCGTCGCCTTCCTCTGCGGCGCGCACCGGCATTTCCAGCTGCTCGCCCAGCCAGCGGGCGAAGTTGTCGGCGAAATGGCGGTCGATATGCTGCACCACCACCACGGCGCAGCCGCGCGGCGGCTTCCAGCCGGCCAGCATCTTGGACACCGCCACCGGGCCGCCGGTGGACGCGCCGATCGCCAGCAGCGACGTGACGCGCTCCGGACCGCCCGGCGCATCGAGCACGACGCCATTGCCGCTGCCGTTGGCTGCCGCGGTTTTCGGCAGCATCGCCTGGTTGCCACCGCTGTGCCGTATCAGCTTGTCCATGGTGCGGATCTTGGCCAGCAGTTCGATGTCGCCGCCAGGCTGGCCTTGCAGCACCGGCGTGGCCGTCACGTCCAGCGCGCCGGCGCCCAGCGCGCGGAACACCTGGTTGACGTTGTCCTGCGGCCGGCCGGTCACCACCAGGATGGCGCACGGGCTTTGCTCCATGATCACGCGGGTCGCCTCGACGCCGTCCATCTCCGGCATGTTCAGGTCCATCAGGATCAGGTCCGGGCGGTTCTCGGCGCACATGCGCACCGCTTCCACGCCGGTACGGGCGATCCACAGCACCTGGTGCTCGGCGGTGCTAGCGACCACGCGCCGCAGCGCTTCGGCTGCCATGGCGACATCGTTGGCGATGGCGATCTTCATCTGTGGGCGTCCCCAATCAAATCGTTGACGGCGTCGAGCAGCGTCTCGTCGTGGAAACTGCCCTTGGTCAGGTAATAGTCGGCGCCGGCCGACAGCCCGCGGGCGCGGTCTTCCGGTCGATCTTTGTAAGAGACTATCATGACTGGCAGTTTATGCAGGTGAATGTCCTTTTTGATCAGTGTGACCAGCTCGATGCCGTCCATGCGCGGCATGTCGACGTCGGTGATCACCAGGTCGTAGTCGCCGCTGCGCACCACGTTCCAGCCGTCGATGCCGTCAATGGCGATATCGACCAGGAAGCCCCGGCCGAGCAGCAGCTTGCGCTCCATCTCGCGCACCGTGAGCGAATCGTCGACCACCAGGATGCGCTTGGTCTTGCGGCGCTCGGCCTGGTCGGACTTGGCCAGCTGGTGCAGCCCGCCTTCGTGCAGCAGCTTGTCGATCGACAGCAGCAGGTCCGGCACGTCCAGGATCAGCACCGGCTCGCCGTCGTCGAGCAGGGCGGCCGACGAGATGTCGCGCATCTTGCCGAAGATCGGATCGATGGCCTGCACCGCCAGGCTTTGCTCGCCGCGTATGGCGTCCACCACCAGCGCGTAGCGACGCGCGCCGCTGCCGACCACCACCACCGACAGCTCGTCGCTGATGGCGCCGATCTCGCCCAGTTCCAGCACCTGCGCGGCCGACACCAGGCCGAGATGCTCGCCGTTGAAATCGAAGAACTGCTTGTTTTCCAGCGTGTGGATGGCCGACTGGGGCACCTTGATCACGCGTTCCACCTGCACGATGGGTACGGCGTAGGCCTCGCCCTTGACGTCGGTCACCAGCGCGCGCACGATCGATTGCGTCAACGGCAACGTGATGTAGGCGCGGAAGCCCGCGCCCAACTCGGATTCGATGCGCACCGTGCCGTTTTGCGCGCGTATGGTTTCGTGCACGATGTCCAGGCCGACGCCGCGCCCGGAAATCTCGGTGGTGCTCTCCTTCAGGCTGAAGGCAGGCAGGAACAGGAACTCCAGCAGCTCGGCCGGCGACAGCGAGGCCGCCATCTGCGGGCTGGCCATCTTGCGCTCGACCACGCGAAGGCGGATTTTTTCCAGGTCCACGCCGCGGCCGTCGTCGCTGATTTCGATGCTGAGCATGCCGGCGCGGTGTTTCGCGTCGAGCATGATGGTGCCGCTCTCCGGCTTGCCGGCGGCCAGGCGCTCGGCCGGCGGCTCCATGCCGTGATCGACGGCGTTGCGCAGCATGTGGTTGAGCGGACTTTCGATCCTGGCCAGGATGTCGCGGTCGACCAGCGTATCCTCGCCAACGATCCGCAGCCGCACGTCCTTGCCCAGGCCGCGGGCGAGGTCGCGCACCATGCGCGGGAAGGCCTGCACGCCGTCGCGGAAGGGCCGCATGCGCAGCGTCAGCACTTCATCCACCATGCCTTGCGAGACCGCCAGCAGGCGACGTTCGTAGGCTTCGATGTCGGCGATGTGCTCCAGCACGAACTGCTTGAGCGGATGGCTCTTCTGCAGCGCCAGCAGGGATTTCTCTTTCAAACTGGCGTCGCTGCCGTTGGAGATCGCCTCGTGCAGCTGCTCGATCAGCGAGAACAGGCTGCTCTGGCTGCGCTTGAAGCGCTGCATATCCTGGATGAAGGGATGCATCTGGTGCGCGTTGATGCGCGATTCGCTGGCCAGCGACAGCAGCTTGTCGAAGTTCTGCGCATGCTTCATGGCGGGCAGGCGCGAGGCGGTCGCCGGCGCATCGTCGGGCACGGGCGTGGGGATGGCTGCTTGCGGCGGCGGCTCCGTTTCCGCCTGCAGGCTGACCGGCTCCGGCAGGAAGGCGATGGTGGCGATGGAGTCGAGCGTGCGCGTGATCTGGCCGCCGTTGGCTGCCAGCCAGGCCTCGACGCCGCTGTCCTGCAGGCGCGACGCCTGCAGGATCAGGTCGACGCCGGCAAGCAGCACGTCCACCCGATTCGGCGTCAGCGCCAGCTTGCCATGCTGGGCGGCGATGAAGGCGTCCTCCATGCCGTGCGCCAGCTGCACCACCACTTCCAGGCCGACGATGGCGGCGGCGCCCTTGATCGAGTGCGCCGCGCGCATCATCGATTCGACGGCGCTGGCATCGCCCTTGATGCGCTCCATGGCCAGCAGGCCTTCCGTCAGGATCTGGGTCTGGCTGTCCGCCTCCATGCGGAACAGGTCCAGCATGGAGAACTGGCTCAGGTCTCCTCCGCCCTGGTTGTCGTTATCCTGGCTCATCGCAGTGTTCTCGCAAGTTGGTAGCCGATCAGCGCCGCATCGAGCACGCCGATGTGCATGTCCTCGTGCGCTATCACGCCCGTCAGGAAGCGCGACAGCCCTTTGTTGATGGTGGCGGCCGGCGCCTGCACCGAGCCGGAGGCGTAACGCAGGATGCCGTGCAGGTCGGCCACCGGCAGCGCATAGGCCTGGTTCTCCCATTGCGTCAGCAGCAGGCGGGCAAAGGTATGCCGGTTGGTCGCCGCCTCGCCCTGGGTTTCGTCGATATCCAGCAGCGCCGCCAGCGACATGCACGGATACAGCGTGCCGCCGACATTGACGATGCCCCCCAGCCCGCGCGCCGCGCGGTGCGGCAGGCGGTGCGGCTTGGCCGTCGGCGCCACCGAGACGAACATCGTGGTGGGCAGCGACAGCCATTCGCGGCCGATGCGGAATACCAGGCAGGAGGCGTCGAGCAGCTCGGTGTCCGTGGCGGCCTGGCGGAAGTGCGCGGCCCAGTCCTTCCTGTAGTCCTCGCCGACGGTGCGCTGCAGGTTGCGCTGGGCGGCCGCCGCATACACGTCGCAATTGCGGCAGTGGACGAACTGCTTGAGCTTTTCACAGCTTTGGTCGCCGACCACGCCGATGCGGTTCCAGCAGTCGTCGATATCGGCGACGGCGATGGGGGAGAGTGTAGTCGTCATGAGTGGGCGCCTTTACGATGCCTGCTGGCGTTTGTAGATGCGCGCGGCGCGCGCCTTCAGCGCGGTTGCGGTGGCCGGGTCGTTGTTGCTGTCGGCCAGCAGGGCCAGGTGGCACAGCGCCTCGTAATGATCCGGTTGCAGATAGATGCAGCGCTTCCAGTAGTCTTCCGCGAGCTGGGGCCTGTTCGTCAATTCGTTCACCAGGCCGAGGATGAAATACGCTTCGGCGGAATCCGGCGCCTGCGCCAGATGGTCGCGGCATCTGGTTTCGGCTTGCTTCAACTGGCCCAGGTCCGCCAGCCTGCGCGCTTCGGCCAGCAGGTCGATGGCGATTGCCGGCGCCGGCAAGGTGGCCTGGACCGGTACCGGCTGCGGCCGGGCGACGCGGCGCCGGGCCGTCGTCGTCGGCGGCGTGCGCGGAGCCCGCATCGGCGCGGCGCCGGCCGCCTGCCTGGCGGCGGCTCTTGCGGCCGGTGCGGACGGCAGCGCCTCTTTCTTCAGGCCGAATGCCTGCGGATACTGCAGCGGCATGAAGCCGAACTGGCAGAACGAGGGCACCTCGGCGTAGCCGGCAAACAGCACGCCGCCATCCGTCAGCAGGGCTTCCAGCTGGGCGATCGCGGCCCTGGTGGTCGGCTTGTCGAAGTAGATCAGCAGATTGCGGCAAAAGATCACGTCGTAATAGCCGCGCCGCGCGCTCACATCTAAGTCCAGCAGGTTGCCCTGCCTGAAGCGCACCTGCCTGCGGATGGCGGCGGAGATCCGGTACTCCTCGTCGCCGATGCCGGTGAAGTGGCGGTCACGGAAGCCCAGGTCCTGGCTGCGGAAGGCATTGCGTCCGTAGACGCCGTCGGTGGCGCGCGCCACGCAGGCAGGGCTGATGTCCAGCGCGTCGATGAAGTAGCTATCGTGCGGGATGCCGGCGTCGCTCAGCACCATCGCCAGCGTGTACGGTTCCTCGCCGCCGGCGCAGGGAACGGACAGGATGCGCACCGTGCGGCCGGCGTCGGCGTCCAATCGCGCGCGGACGAATTCAGCGGTGGCGTGGAAGGCCTGCGGGTCGCGGTAAAACCATGATTCCGGCACCACCACCAGCTCGACCAGCGCCGTCAGCTCCTCCGGCGTCATCCGCTCCAGGTAGTCGTCCTCGTTGGCCGCGGCCAGCAGCTCCATGCGGCTGCGGATGGCGCGTTCGGCCGCCGACTTCGATACGCTCAAGCCGGTGGCGCCGTGCAGCATGGCCTGGACGGGTGTCATGGCTGGAACAGCAGCGCGCGCAGCGACGCCGGCAGCAGTTGTTCAAGTTCGACCAGCTGCAGCATGCCGCGCCCATCGCTGGCGACCTGGCCGAGGAAGGGCGCCGCCTGCACGCCGCTGCTGGCCAGCTGCGTCTCGTCCACGTCCTGCACGCCCAGCACGCGCTCGGCGCGCAAGCCGAGCAGGTGGCTGCTGTCCTGCGGCGCTTCCGGCGGGCGATAGTTCACCACGATGATGCGGGTGTCGAAATGATCGGCCGCCGCCGGCAGCCCGCTGGCGCGGCACAGATCGATCACCGGCACCGACTGGCCGTGAAAATCCATCAGGCCCGCGACGGCGTCCGGCGCCAGCGGCAGATGCTTGAGTTCCAGCTGCGGCACGACGCGCACCACATCGCGCAGGCGCAGACCATAGCGGTCGGCGCCGATGTGGAAGATCAGCAGCTTCATCGTCCGCCCGCCTAGGCCGCGACGGCGAAGTTGGCGACGCTGGTCTGTAAACCGCCCGCAGCGTACTGCAGTTGATGCACCGCCTCGCTGGTGGCCTTGAGCGACTCGACCGTCTGCTGGGTGGCGTCGTTGAGCTGTATCATGGTTTCCGAAATCTGCTGCGCGCCCACCGCCTGCGACTGCATCCCCTGCAGCACGGCGTCGAACTGCGGCGCCAGCTTCTGCACCTGGTCCATCACGCCGGACAACTGGTCCGTCACCTGGCGCACCTCGCCGACGCTGCGGCGTATCTCCTC
>NZ_JBGLYQ010000090.1:0-7678 GCF_047304105.1 Duganella sp. Dugasp56 | reverse complement strand
CCCCCGGGCTCTGGGCGGCGCGCGGGGGGGGGGTACCCCCCCCCCGGGGGTGGGCGCGGGGGGGGGGGCGGGCCCCGGGACCGGGGCAGATGCGGGTGCCGACACCGGCGTGGCCGGCAACGGCGCCGATGGCGCCGGCGGAGCCAGTGGCGCCACCGGTGCGGCGGCGGTCAGCGTGTCCGGCAGGCGCAGGCGCTTGAAGCCCGCCGACTGCGGCACCGCAGCCGGTGCCGCTGGCGCCGGCGCTGTGCCGACGATTTTCAGGTTGGCGGTGACGGCCACGCCGGCATTGTCCCAGGTCAGTTCGAATACGCCGTTGTCCTTGCGCTTGCGCTTGGCGGCATCGACCATTTTCTTCAGGCCGAAATGCCCGGTCTCGTTAAACAGCACCACGCTGCGGCCTTCCGGCGTGATGGCGGTGACGCGCGCGCCCGGCACGCCCTGCGGATTCGGCCAGACCATGTGCACCCAAGGCTGCGGCTGGCCGCGCCAGCGCAGCGCTTGGCCGTCGATCTCGATGGTGAACTCGGTGGCGCTGACGCCGCCCAGCGCCTGCAGGTCGAAGTTGGTCTGCGCTTCGCCGCCGCTCGATGCGGCCGCGTTGGCGACGCCGTTGGCGGCCAGCGGCGCTATCCAGCCGGGGAAGCTGGCCACCACCGGCGGCGCAAGGTTGATGCCCATGTTGGCCCAGGTCTTGGCGCTGAGCGTGTCGCCGCGCCGTACCACCAGCGGCCCGATGGTGGTGTTGAAAAACTTGGCGATGGCGCCGTCGGGCCCGAACACCACGGCGATTTCGGCGTTGCTCGCTTCGGCGCGCGATTCGGTCGCGAACGGGTACTTGAGCGCCAGCGTCTGGCGGAACGGCTGCACGACCTGCGCCGCCCACACCTTGTTGATCTCGGCCTCGGTGGGCTGCACGATGACGGCAAAGGTCTGCATCAGCGGACGCACCAGCAGCGGACGGATCGCGGTTTTCTGCGCATCGGTCATTCCGGTCAGCATCTGCTCGTCGACGTATTTGAGGGCGTCGGCCAGTTCCGAGCCGCTGCCGTCCAGCGTCTGCTGCATCAGCTGCTTGGCGCCTGGTCCGGGATCGCCCTGGTTCTTGATCTGGTTGAAGCGCCCGCGCAGCTTGGACAACTGCTCCATGTAGCCGCGCATCAGCGACGCATCCTTGTCCTTGGCCACCACCATGCGCGCCACGCCGGAGAACTCGCGGCCCACGGGACCGAGCGGCAGGGCGGCGTTCTGCACGTTGCCGGTGTTGTTGAGGTTGACGTTGAGCTGCGACGGCTTCTGGCGCAGGATGGTCTCCTTGAACCAGCCGGCCACGCCGCGTTGCGCGCGTTGCAGGCCTGCGTCCAGCAGCGACGGGTTGTCCCACGAGGTCTGCTCGTAGACGGTGTTCATCAGCTTGTTCATCGGCGAGGTTTGCGGATCGCCCAGGCGGTTCATGGCGCCGGCGGCCTGGTCGAAGTTGTTCAGGTCCTTGATCGTGACGCCCTGGACGAATTTCTGCCATTCCCGCGCGTAGTCGTTCTTGTACAGTTCCACCAGCGATTTCTGGATTTGTTCCGGGCTGCCTTCGAGCGTCAGGTCGTCGCGGGACGAGGTTTTCAGCACCCAGTCGGCGCTTTGCAGTTCGCGGTTGGCCGCTTCGCGGAAGGCGTCCTGCACGAAGCCCTGCCAGGCCTGGCGGGTAAAGCTGCCCGGCACGGCGTAGCTGCCGAGGACCAGTTCCTTGTCCTGCTCGCCGACGATGGAGGCCACCGTCACCGCCGGGAAGCGGGTGGCGGCGCGCGCCTTGACGTCGGCGTAGACGCGTTCGCGCGCCGGCATGCCGCGCACCACGCGGCGCAGGTTGTCGCGGGTCTGGTCGACCAGCGCCAGGCGGGTGTCGATCTTCGGCCACGACGTATCGTTGATTTGCGACAGATAGAACGAGATCATGCGCTCGGCGCTGCGTATCATCTGCTCGCGCGACATGCTGCCGCGATTGGTGTCCAGCCACACGCGCCAGAAACGCGTCAGCTGGTCGTTCAGGTGGCCGGCTTCGGCGCGCGATTTATCGCCCAGCATCAGGTAGGTCTTCAGCGCGTTGTAGGCGTCTTCCGCGTTGGCCGGGGAGGCGTCCTTGAACTGCTGCGCGCCGCTGTTGATGGCGGCGGCCGCTTCGGCCTGGGTGGCGTTGGGTGGCGCCGAATTGCCGGAGCTGCCGGCCACCGTCACCGGCTTGTTCATCGGCTGCAGCTGGGCCGCGCCGCTGTTGACTTCCGCGAGGAAGGCTTCGAGCGACTGGCCGACCGGCTTGAGCATGACCTCGCGCACGCCGTTGAGGTATTCCTCGCGCAGCTTGCGGTCGAGCAGCGTGCCCTGGTACAGGCCCAGGCTGAGCGACAGCGGCCGGCTTTCCTCATGCTTGTCCAGCTGTTCGATGCGGTCCTGCAGGATCTCCAGCGCGGTAAAGCGCGATTGCAGGTCCATGGATTTTTCCTGCACCTTGATGGCCTGGTCCAGGTCCGCCTGCACGTTGGCCACCAGCTGGCGGTTGTTCATGTACGACCAGCTCCAGCCGGCCAGCGCCAGGCCGGCCAGCGCGGTGGCGCCGAAGAAGGCGGCGTAGCGCACGCGGATCTTGGCCGGACTGGCGTATTGCGCCACCAGGTCCTTGTCGGCGAAGATCACGCGGCGGAACAGGTTGAGCAGGAAGTAGCCTTGCTGCTGGTGCGTCGCTTCCTGGTCGGCCGGCTTCAGTTGCAGGTCGAAGCGCTGCGCCACGCGCTGCGACGAGGCGGACACCGACTCGCCTTCCTGCAGGGCGCTGGTGAAGTAGAAGCCGCGGAACACGGGCTTGAACTGGAACGGGTTTTCCTCGAACAGCGTGGCGATGAAGGTGCGCAGCGGCGCCTTGATCGAATTGAACTCCAGCGGGAAGGTGAACACGCCGGGCGGCATGCGTTCGCGCCACTGCAAGGCCATGTTGGCGGCGCTCTGGTCTTTCAGGCCTTCGTACAATTCCTCGAAGCGGGCGTCGAATTGGTCCAGCACCTGCTCGCTGCTGGTGTTGCGGCTGTAGGGCAGGGTGGCGCCCCATACTTTGTCGCGTTCACCGCGCTCGCTGTCCTGGAAGAATTCGTTGAAGCCTGTGATCAGGTCGGCCTTGGTGAACACCACATACACCGGCGCATGCACCGCCAGCCGTTCGGTCAGTTCCTGCACGCGCTGGCGCAGGTTCTTGGCCAGATTGATGGCGAATTCCGGACGGTTGCGCGTCAGCTCGGCCACGCTGACGGCGATGATGATGCCGTTGATCGGCGCCTTCTTGCGGTATTTTTTCAGCAGGTCGAGGAAGCCGAACCACTCGCCGCGGTCTTCGTCGACCACCGAGTAGCGGCCCGCCGTGTCGAGCAGGATGCCGTCGGTGGTGAAGAACCAGTCGCAGTTGCGGGTGCCGCCCACGCCCTGGACGATTTTGCTGTCGGCGAAGGGGAACTGCAGGCCGGAGCTGGCGATGGCCGTGCTCTTGCCGGCTGCCGGGTTACCGATCACCATATACCAGGGCAACTCGTACAGCGCGGCGTTGCCGGAGGTCTGGCCCAGCTTGGAGTTCTTGATGGTGCCGATCGCATCGAGCATGCGGGTGCGCAGCGCTTCGGTTTCCTGGCGTTGCGCCGGATCGGCCTTGGTGGGTTTGGCCGCCTGCTGCTCCAGCATGTCGCCCAGCTTGCCGGCGGCGCGCTCGCTCTTGCGACGCCGCCAGTACCAGACTGCGGCGCCGAAGGCCAGTGCCACGGCCAGCACGATCCACGGCAGGGCGGTGGGCCATTGCAGCAGCGCGGCGGCGATGAACAGCAGCGCGGCAAAGGCCAGCCAGCCGATGATGATCAGCGTGCGGCGTTGGGTCAGGAATAGCCAGAATTTTTGCATCATGATAGGACTCGGTTGCTGTGAGTGGTCACGCCGCCAACGCTGGGCGCAACAGCGCGGCGTAGCGGCGATAGGGATCTTCGTTGCTGATGCAGAGGACGGGCGCGGCGCGGTCGCGCACCTCGGCGTCGGCCACGGCCAGCGCGGTCAGCCAGGTGACGGCGCCGCAGCTGCCGCAACTGGCGCCGATGCCGATGACGTCGGCGCCGGGATCGAGCTGCGGCGTGGCCGTGGTCACGACCTGCATCAATTCCGTCACGCGGCTGGTGCGGTGGCCGGTATCGGCGGCGACCAGTGCGACGGTGGCCGCGTCGGCCTGGCTGTCGTGCAGCACTTGCGCGGTGATGTCGGCCAGGCTGGTGTCGGTGTCGCGTTTGACGTCGTCGGCGGAAGCGCTGCGGCGGCTGCTGCCGACCGCCTGCAGCAGACTGCCGCCGACGTTGCCGCCGATGCCGCCGTCGATCGGGGCGGACGCCGCGTCGGCCAGCAGCAAGCCTGCCGCGCCTTCGCCGGGGATCAGGCCCTGCGGGTGGGCCGACGTGAACAGCGCGTTCTGGCTCGACAGGCGGTTGACGCCGTCCTCGCTCAGGTGCGAACCGGCGGCGATGACGATCGCCAGGCAGGGATGGCGGGCATCGCCGCAGCGTGCCAGCAGGGCTGCCAGCACCTGGCCGGCGTCGTCGCTGTCCTGGGCTTCCTGCGCCAGCAGCTGTTGCGGCCAGCCGGCCTGCGTCGTCAGGTAACGCAGCCATTGCTGCGCGAGGTGGCGCTGCTCCGGCTTCCATTCGAGCGGCCACATTGTCAGCAACTGAAGGACGGGCGGAGCGGCTGCCGGTAACGCGTCGGGCGGCAGCAGTCCTTGCTGGCGCTTCTGCTGTTGGTCCTGCCATGGCGCCAGCAACTGGTGACCGCAAGCTTGCGCGGCCAGTTCGCCTGCCACTGCGCTGGCGGCGGCCAGCGCGCGCCATTGGCCTGCATCGAAGCGCGGATCGCCCAGCCGGTGCAAGTTGCGCCATTCGTTCAATTCATCGCGCAACGCGGCGTCGTCGGCGTTTGGCAGACGCGCGCTCATGATCGGATAGCCGTCGTCGTCATACAGTTCGCGATCCAACCCGGGCCTGGCGCGGTTGCCGGCCAGCGCGGCGCGCAGTTCGTCGACCGAATCGCCATGCGGTGCGCGCAGCGCGGTCGCTGCGATGGATAGCGCGGGTGCCAGCGGCGGCGGGGCGGGCGTGTCCGACGCGGCCGAAGCCGATGCCGCGCCTGCGGCCGCAGCCGATCCAGCCGCAGCGGGCATGCTGACGCGGGCCCAGGCCTTGCGGCCCAGCCACCACGCGGCCAGCAACGCCAGCGGCAAGACCAGCATGTAGAGCGCCAGTTCGCTGGTGGCCGGCATGCGGTTGGTCTCGCGCCAGTACCAGATCGCGCCGCTCCAGCTGCCGCCGAAGGCGACGCCGGTCAGGGCGAGGTTGCGCAACACGGTCATCGCTTACACCTGGTCCAGTGTCGCTTGCTGGGCGGCGATCAGCGTCGCGCCGCAGGAGGTCTTGTCGCCGTGGCGCGCGACCGGCTTGCCGTCGACCAGCATGCTCGGGTCGCCGCTGCTGATGGTGCCGTTGCCGTGGCGCGGGCAGGTGATCTTGTCGCCCACGCGGGCGATGCCCTTGCCGCCGCTGTCGCTCATCTGCGATGCCTCGACCACGGTGCCGTTGTGGGATGTTTTGTCGCCTAATACGATGACTGGTCCTGCCATGCTGCTCTCCTATTTTTTCATCACGCCGGGCTGGCGCAGTTCCGTGTGCCCGAAATCCATCATCTTCCAGCGGCCGCCCCAGGTCAGGCCCAGCGACTCGGCCACTTCGCCGTACAGCTGGTAGCCGCGCATGGCCCATGGGTCGCGCTCCGAAATCACCAGCCTGCCGTCGCGCAGGAAGGCGCAGTCGGCGGCCAGGCCGTATTGGTGCCAGCTCTGGAAGGCCGCGGCGTTGGTGACACTGCTGCCCATCGCGGCCAGCGTGTCCTGGCGCTCGGGGCTGCGGTAGCCTTCCAGCAGCGCCATGTCGTAGCCGTATTTCTCCTTCATGATGCGGAACGCCATCAGCAGGCGCTGCGCATAAGCGCTATCGAGCAGGGCCCAGTCGCGGCTGGCCGAGACCAGCATGGGCCGCGCCAGTTGTACCTCGGGGGTGCTGAACACGAGCGGCGGCAAGGCCGGCGGCGGCACCAACTGCTCGCCTTCCAGCAAGCCGGCCACCTGCGGATTGATCTCGCGGGTGGGGGCGTCGAAACCGTTCAGCGCCGGTTTGCCCGCCAACAGCAAGGCCAGCATCGGCGGCACGGCCAGCAGCGCCAGGCCACCCAGGCACAGCACGTAATGCTCGGCAAAGAAATCCCGCAGGCCGTGCGCCGAGGCGCGCCCCGTTTGCGTCCACGCGCCCAGATCCTGCCGGCGGCGCCGCGCCAGCCGGCCCAGCCCCTGCTGCAGGCGCGCGCCGGCGCCGGCCAGCGCGGCGATGACAAATTCGCGCCCGGACGGGAACAACACCATCCAGCTGATGAGGCAAGCCAGCACAAAATAAAGGGATACAGCCAGTAAAAACACGTCGTCCTCGATGCGCCGCCCGGCGCCAATATTAGTGTCTAAAAAGCATTGCTCTGGAGTATATATTAGAGTTATGACAATCCTGCGCACGATTGAAAAGCCTGTTTGCTATCCGTGCGTCACGTTTTTCTTGAATGTCGTAAAGTAATATGAAATTTACAAGGGAGCTTATTTTGCAACGTGATGATGAACGCCCGTCGCCCAGTGGCCGCCCCAGTTTGCTGTCCGAGGCGCAGCAGCCCGACAGCGGTCGTGGCGGCATATTGCATGGCCTGGAAGGCAAGCGTCCGGCGGCGGCCGCGCCATCGGGAAAACGGAGAGGCGGCAGGATGGAGCTCGCAGCGGCTGGCGCGGCGGTAGTTGCGCTGGCGGTGATGATAGGCGTGGCGCTGTGGATGAACAGCGATGACGAACCGGCGACGCCGCCTTCCGCCGCAGTCCCCGTTGCGCCGGCGATTGCCGAAGTCAGCGCGCCCGCCCCGGCGGCGCCGGTGGCGACCATCGTCGAGGATACCGCCGCCGTCAGCCCGCCGGCAGACAACACGCGGTCGCTGAAGGACTTGCTGAACGACACGCCGGCCACGCACGACCATGACGAGCTCAGCGCCGCGCTGGAGCGGCCGCACGCAACACCTGCGCCTGTACCGGCCAAGGTCAAGCTGGCCGAGCACAAAAAAGCCGAGAAGCCCAGGAAGCCGGTGCAAGTGGCCAAGAAGGCCGACGGTAGCGGCAAGCCCAAGCCTGCCGCCCCGGACAGCGACGTCACGCTGCTGGCCGCGCTGATGGCGCATGTTCAGTCAGGCAATCCCGGCAAGGCGCCATCGACGCCGGCTTACCAGCTCAAGCAATGCAGGCTGATGAACGAGGCCGGCGCCGCGCAATGCCGTGAACACTTGTGCTCGACTACCGCCCGCAAAGAGCCTGAATGCAGGGCGCAGCCGGCAACCGTCAAGACCGCTGCCGAATCATGAGCGTGGCGTTGATTGAGCGGATCACCGCGGCGCTGGCGCAGTTCTCCAGCGCCACCCGTTTGTACGAGCTGACGCTGGCGCAGGACGACAACGCCGAACTCGGCGCGGGCGGTCTGCTGGTCGAAGCGTTTGCCGCCGACGACGGCGTGCAGGACGCCGGCGCGCGCGACGTCATCGT